>JAUWFF010000023.1 GCA_030607105.1 Filomicrobium sp. | reverse complement strand
AAACACAACTTCCGGAGCGCAAGCTTACCCAAGCAGCCTTTGCACATTCTCAACCGGCCAACAGTAGATCGCCGCTCGCCACCATTTGTGCTTTGCAGCGTCTGAAGACGTCCCCGATTCCGATCAGCACCGGTCCTGCCGGGGTAATGGCCTCGGCAACCTTCAGGTCTCCCAGCGTTGTATAAACGCGATGGCCTTCGGCGCGCGAAACACCGCTCGCGATCACCACCGGCGTTCCCTCACATAGGCCTTCCTGGATCAGGCGCTCCGCGATCAGCGGCGCGGTCCGCCCCCCCATGTAGAAGATCAGTGTCGTCTCCGGATCGGCGATACCCTTCCAGTCAAGGTCGCCGGGAAGCATGCCAGCGCGCGAATGGCCGGTGACAAACCGCACCGAGTGAGCGCGATCCCGATGCGTCAGCGAGACCCCCAATTCGGCAGCCATCGCCAGTCCGGACGAGATACCTGGGACGATCGAAACCGCGATGCCCTCCACTTCCAGGCGTTCAATCTCTTCGCCTGCCCGGCCAAAGATCATCGGATCACCAGACTTGAGCCGCACCACGTGCATGCCCTGCTTGGCGAGCTTGATCATCAAATCGTTGATGTCGTCCTGCCGGCAACTTTGGCGGCCACCCCGCTTGCCGACAAGCATTCTTTTGGCCTTGTGACGCGCCAGCTCCAACACCTGGTCAGAGACCAGATCATCAAACAAGATGACATCGGCGGACTGCAAGGCACGCACCGCCTTCAAGGTCAGCAGCTCGGGATCACCGGGCCCGGCACCGACGAGAGTAACCCGCCCGGCCACATACAGCGCCGCCCTCCTCCTTGCGGTCTTTGTCAACCGCGACATGACCACCTTGTCGTCCGGCACCGTGCCAAAAGCACGCTCAACAAACCGCTCCCATATGGCACGACGCGGCGGCACTTCAACCGGCTTTCGAGACGCTGGCGCCATCGATAATCCTCGCGATTTCGGCGCGGCAGGAACCGCAATTCGTGCCGGCTTTGAGACACGCACCGACGGCGTCGACGCTCGAGCAGCCTTTCTTTTCGACAGCCTCAACGATCTGGTTCACACCAACTTCGAAACACGCACACACGGTCGCTCCAGGATCGGGCATATCCACGCCCGGACGACCTGCCAGCAATCTCAACCTGTCGGCCTGAGCAATCGACCGCCCCAACCCGCCAACGGCCCAGCTCCGAGAGACCGCTAACGGAACCCTTGAGACGAACAGCGCCCCCCTCAGTTGACCGCCGCGCAGTCGTGCGAAGCGATACTGAGCGGCTTTGACGTCCCGATAGGTGAGGAGTTCATCCTCAGGCCGCGCAGCCTCTCCAAACAGCTCCGCGGCGAA
The DNA here is from genome assembly GCA_030607105.1 of Filomicrobium sp. GTDB lineage: Bacteria > Pseudomonadota > Alphaproteobacteria > Rhizobiales > Hyphomicrobiaceae > Filomicrobium. The sequence goes on along the minus strand of JAUWFF010000023.1, from coordinate 8,232 downwards.
AGCATCCCAATCATTCGGCGCGTGAAGGTCCGCGAGCTCGACACGGTATCCGTGCTTGGCGGGAGCGACGGCGTGGTAGGCGACGTTTGAAAGGCTGACCGGGCAGCAGCTGACAGCGAACCCGTACCAGGAGGCCTCGAACGCCCGCACCGCAACCGGCGTGAATTTTGATTCCGGCTGCCCGGACACTGGATCGGTGTGCGCGGCAACGAGGCTGTCGATCCTAGCCTGGCTGGCGTAACTGTCGGTCCAGTGCATCGGCACGAACACATCACCCCGGCGCTGGCTTCTTGTGATCTCCGCGCGCACGATGACACTCCCGTGCACGCTTGAGACTTCGGCCAATGAACCGGCGACTAAACCGAGCTTCGCCGCGTCGTCCGGGTGGATTTCAACAAATGGCTCCGCGAAATGCGACATCAGCCTCGGCGTCTTCGCCGTGCGCGTCATCGTGTGCCACTGATCGCGGATGCGGCCAGTGTTGAGCGCCAGCGGGAACTCCTCTGAAACAACCGAGGCCGGGCCGCGCTGTGCTGTCGCAACAAATCGCCCGCGGCGATCAGCCGTGAAGAAACCTCCATCCGCGAAGAAACGGCTTTCGACGCAATCGCTGCCCTTTGGCTGCGGCCATTTGAACGGACTGAGGCTGGCGTAGTCCTCGACAGAGATATCAGCATAAGCAGAGATATCGAGGTCCCGGCGGCCATCGTTTTCGCAACCAGTGAGCGCCGCGTACTCCGCGAATATCTCACGCGGGCCGGCATAATCAAAGGCGCGGTCATAACCCAGCCGCTTGGCGACTTCGCAGACCTGCCACCAGTCGGGTTTGGCTTCTCCTGGAGGCGTCAGAAACGCGCGTTGCCGCGAAACGCGCCGCTCCGAGTTTGTAACGGTGCCCTCTTTTTCTCCCCAAGCCGCTGATGGAAGCAGGACGTCTGCCAGCACCGCCGTATCGGTGTCTTGCGTTACATCGGAGACCACGACGAACGGGCAGGCTTCGATGGCGCGGCGAACCTTGTCGGCCTCCGGCAGGCTGTCGACGGGATTGGTTGCCATGATCCACAGAGCCTTGATGAGCCCATCAGCCACCGCGTCAAAAAGGTCGACGGCTTTGTGACCCGGCGTACTGGCAATTCGCGGCGAGCCCCAAAACTGCTGCACAATGCGCCGGTGTTCGGCATCGCCAAGCTCCATGTGGGCAGCCAGCATGTTCGCAAGACCGCCGACCTCGCGGCCGCCCATGGCATTGGGCTGCCCCGTGACCGAAAACGGCCCCATGCCAGGTTTTCCAATACGCCCGGTAGACAGATGACAGTTGATAATGGCATTGACCTTGTCGGTGCCGGCCGTGGACTGGTTGACGCCCTGGCTGTAGACGCTGACGGTTCGTTCCGTCTCCGCAAATAGTTCGTAGAAGTCGATGATCTGGGACGTTGGGATGCCGCAGGTTTCGGCGATCTCGGAAAGCTCAAGCGCACTGGCCGTGGCAACGGCCTCATCGAACCCGCTCGTGTAATGGTCGATGTAAGCGTTATCGAGACGCTCGCTCGCCGCGAGATGGGCCAGCAAACCATTGAACAAGGCAACGTCCGTTCCAGGCGCAATCGCAAGATGCAGGTCGGCGATTTCGCAGGTCGCCGTCGCGCGCGGGTCAATGACAACGATTTTCGTACCACGCGCCTTGCGCGCGGCGACAAGACGTTGAAACAAGACCGGATGACACCAGGCAAGATTGGAGCCAACAAGGATGACCAGATCGGCGAGCTCCAGATCGCGGTAGCTACCGGGAACCGTGTCGGCTCCAAAGGCGCGCTTGTGTCCAGCGACGGACGACGCCATGCAAAGACGCGAGTTCGTATCGATGTTGGCGGTGCCGATGTAGCCCTTCATCAGCTTGTTGGCGACGTAATAATCCTCGGTAAGTATCTGGCCCGAAACATAAAGCGCAACGCTTTCAGAGCCATGTTGGCTGATGGCCGTTTGAAAGCCTTCTGCAACCAGATCGAGGGCGTCGTCCCAACTTGTCCGCGAACCATTGGCCACCGGATAAAGCAGCCGGTCATCCAGCGACAGCGTTTCGCCGAGCGCCGACCCCTTCGAACATAGGCCGCCAAAATTCGCCGGATGCTCCACATCACCTTTGACGTCCGCGGTCCCATCGGCGCGACCACGCGCCAGCACACCGCAACCGACACCGCAGTAGGGGCAGGTCGTATTTACCCACGCCCCATCCATTACGCGGCATCTTTGTTGTGGCCGAGCCTTGACGCTTCAACCAGAATTCGCCCGCCTTCGGACCTGACTGGGAAGGTCCTTACTTCGCCTTCATCCGCCCCCTGCGCGAGACCGGTTTCCAGGCTGATAACCCAGTTATGAAGAGGACAGGTCACCGCATTGCCGTGGACGATCCCTTGGCTCAAAGGGCCACCCTGGTGCGGACACCTGTCATCGAGCGCAAACACCTCATCAGTTTCCGTCCTGAAAAGCGCGACGCAACCAACCGACGTTTTTACCAGCCGCGCGCCCTGGCGTGGAATATCCTCAAGCGCACCGACATCAACCCAGACGCTTTCCATCATGTTCATTCCGCTGCCTCCATGCAGGTGAGATCGGCCATCGGTGCGAATTCGTGCGCGTCTTTGGCGCCGCGAGCACGCTCGGACCATGGATCACTCTGTGAGAACCTCTGCGAATAGACGAAGTCTTCAAAAAGCGCCTCACGACGCTGTAAGTCATCAACGACAGCAGCCTGGATCGACTCAAGACCGACCCGTTTCGCCCACTTGTAAATGCGCTCCAAATAGTGTCCCTGCTCGCGATAGAGCTGCACCAAGGCGACAATAACTTGGAGCGCCTCGTCCTCGGTTTTCGCGTGGCACAGGACTTCCGTACCCTTGATGTCAAGACCGGCCGCACCGGCAAAGTGGATCTCATAGCCGCTATCAACGCAGATGACACCGACATCCTTGCACGTCGCCTCGGCGCAGTTTCGCGGACAACCGGAAACAGCCATTTTCACCTTGGCGGGCGTCCAAGACCCCCACATAAACTTTTCAATACGGACGCCGAGGCCCGTGGAATCCTGCGTACCAAAGCGGCACCAATCGGTTCCCACACAGGTCTTCACCGTTCTCAGCGCCTTGCCGTAGGCGTGACCGGACACCAGCCCGGCGGCGTTGAGGTCAGCCCAAACGGCCGGCAGATCTTCTTTCTGGACGCCCAGCAAGTCTATGCGCTGGCCACCGGTGCATTTGACGGTGGGAATCTCGAACTTGTCTGCAACATCGGCAATGGCACGCAGCTCGCGCGAGTTGGTGATTCCTCCCCACATGCGCGGCACGACCGAGTAGGTACCGTCCTTCTGTATGTTGGCGTGAACACGCTCGTTGATGAAACGGGACTGATAGTCATCGACATATTCGCCCGGCCATGTAGCGAGCATGTAGTAGTTGAGCGCCGGACGGCATTTAGCGCAGCCGCCTGAGCTCTTCCACTCCAACTCCTGCATCAGCTCGGAGATTGTCTTGAGCTCCTTAGCCACGATGAGCCTCCGCACGTCTGCATGGGCCAGATCGGTGCAGCCGCACATCGGCTTCACGGCCGCCGGGTCGTAGGCATCGCCAAGCGACAACGCCAGCAGTTTTTCGACCAGGCCAGAGCACGTCCCGCACGATGCGGACGCCTTTGTGTGTGTGCGCACGTCGTCGACCGAAGTCAGCCCCTTTTTGCTGATTGCGGAAACGATCCGCCCTTTGCAAACGCCGTTGCAGCCGCAGATCTCGGCATCATCAGGGAGTGCTGCAACGGCCGCCGTAGGGTCCGCATGGTCGCCTCCGGCATAAGCTGGGCCGAAGATCAGCGTGTCGCGCATCTCACTAATATCGGTCCCGTCTTTGATGAGTTGAAAGAACCAGCCACTATCAGCGGTATCGCCGAACATGACGGCACCGATGACCTTTTCGTCCTTGAGAACCAGGCGCTTGTAGACGCCCCGCGTCGCGTCGCGCAGCACAATCTCCTCACGATCCTCGCCGTCAGCGAAATCACCCGCTGAGAACAGATCGACTCCGGTCACCTTGAGCTTGGTCGCCAGCGCCTTGTCGACAAACCCAGCTCCGCCAACACCGGCAAGCTCGTTTGCGACGATGTTGGCCTGCTCATAGAGCGGGGCGACAAGGCCATAGACATGGCCGTTGAACTCAACGCATTCGCCAACCGCCAGGATGTCCGGGTCGGAAGTTCGCAAGCGTTCGTCGACAAGGATACCGCGGCCAGTCTCCAGGCCGGCGTCCTTTGCGATTACCGCATTCGGGCGAATGCCAACGGCCATGACGACGATATCAGCAGGGATCTCTGTTCCATCATCGAGCACGACGCTGCGCACTCGCGTCGCCCCCTGGCTGTCATGGGCCGCGAGGATCTCCTTAGTGTTAGCCTTGGTGATAACCCTGATGCCGCGATCTTCGAGAGCACGCTTCAGCAGCCCTCCCGCTGCGGCATCAAGCTGACGCTCCATCAGCGTCGGCATCAAATGCAGCACGGTGACATCCATACCGCGCGACTTCAGACCGGCCGCAGCTTCGAGGCCGAGCAACCCGCCGCCAATGACAACGGCACTGCCACCCTTCTCGGCAGCAATCAGCATGGCGTTGACGTCATCAAGATCGCGGTAAGTGAGCACACCCGCCAGATCCTTGCCTGGCACGGGAATAATGAACGGCACCGAACCCGTGGCGATCAGCAGTTTGTCATAGGCGGCGACAGTGCCGTCCTCTGCGGTTACCGTCTTGGCCTGACGGTCTATCGAGACCACCTTCTTGCCTTTGTGCAGGGTGACGCCGTTTTGCTCGTACCAGGCATCTCCATGGATAACGATTTCCTCGTACGATTTTTCACCTGACAACACCGGCGACAACAGAATGCGGTCGTAGTTCGTCCGCGGTTCCGCATTGAAGACGCTGACTTCGTATGACCCGGGAGCGGTTTCAAACAAGCGCTCAAGGGCGCGGCCGGGAGCCATGCCATTACCAACAACGACGAGTTTTTGTGTCATTGATCCCTCCCCTCAAGCCGCTTCGGTCGCTGCCGAGCGCGGCTTCCCGGTGCGCTTCGCCTTGAGAGCGGCAACCACTTCGGGATCCGGATTGGCGCCACCCTCATAGGCTTCAAGGAAGTCGAGCAGCTCCTGCCGGTAGGCGTAGTAGTCGGAATGCTCAAGCAGCTCCTTGCGCGAACGCGGCCGCGGCAAATCAATCTCCATGACGTTTCCAATTCGGGCGTTCGGCCCATTGGTCATCATCACACAGCGGTCGGCAAGCAGGATTGCTTCATCAACGTCGTGGGTCACGCAAACCGCCGTCACCTTCGTCCGGCTCCAAACCTCCATCAGGACTTCCTGGAGTTCCCAGCGCGTGAGGCTGTCCAACATGCCGAACGGCTCATCGAGCAACAGCAGCTTTGGCGACAGTGCGAACGCACGGGCAATACCGACGCGCTGGCGCATACCGTTGGAGAGCTCGCTGGCGAGTTTGCCCATGGCATCCGCCAGACCGACACGCTCCAGATAGTAGGCGACAATGTCGTCGCGTTCCGCCGTGCTCGCGTGCGGGTAGACCCGGTCAACACCGAGGACCACGTTCTCTCGAGCCGTCAACCACGGAAACAATGACGGTGCCTGGAAGACGACCGCGCGATCAGGACCGGCGTTCGTGACCTCCTTTCCATCAAGAATAATGCCGCCGGAGGAGATTTCATTGAGGCCGGCGGTCATCGACAGGACTGTGGACTTGCCGCAGCCCGAATGCCCGATCAGCGTGATGAACTCCCCCTTCTTTAGCTTGAGGTCGAAGCCGTCGACCACCTTGAGCGGTCCCTTTGGTGTCGGGTAGACTTTTTCAAGCTGAGAGAATTCCAGGTAGCGATCCGTGCGTGGCGACGCTGCGGCTTTCTCATAGGCCTTCGGCAAGACGGTCCTGCCGCCACCAAGCGTGATGGGAACCACGTTCGGAAGCGTTCGCGTCTCCTCCGATTGGGACCCACGATCAATCCCCAGATCAATGAGATAGCTGGTGATCTCCTGGCGCAGATTTTGGAATTCGGGATCCGAACTCAGCGTCGTGTGATCGCGCGGGCGCGCGATATCGACCTTGAACTCCCGACCCAGCGTTGCACAAGGTCCCGGAGTAAGCGGAAGAATCCGGTCCGCAAGCAGGATCGCCTCATCAACGTCGTTGGTAATGAGAACAACCGTGCGCTTGTCCTGTTCCCAGATCTTCTCAATCTCATCCTGCAGCTTAGAGCGGGTGAGCGCGTCAAGCGCCGATAACGGCTCATCGAGAAGCAGGATTTCGGGGCTCATGGCCAGCGCCCGCGCCACGGCAACGCGCTGGCGCATCCCGCCCGACAGTTCAGCCGGCCGGCGGTCCGTGGCATGGCTGAGCCCGACCATATCGATATAGTTTCGGGTGCGGGCCTCGCGGTCTTTCTTGCTGTCCTTGCGGAACACCTGGTCGACCGACAGCGCGACGTTGTCGAACACCGTGAGCCACGGCATGAGCGAGTAGGACTGAAATACGACCCCGCGATCCGGGCCGGGACCTGTAATCGGCTCGCCCTTCAACAGCACCTCGCCGCGATCAGGCGACACCAACCCTGCGATCGTTGAAATGAGCGTCGTTTTCCCGGAGCCGGAGAACCCCACGATCGCGACGAACTCGCCCTCTTTGACCTCAAGGTTGATGTCGTTCAGAACCTCGGTGACGGCACTGCCCTCACCATAGGATTTCTGCACGCTTTTCAGTTCGAGAAATGCCATCTGTGCTGCCCCCGCTTAGCGCTTGTCGGAGTAAGTAAAAGCGACCTGCAGCGCGTAGATCAGGCGATCTAGCAGGAAGCCGATGATGCCAATGGTCAAAACCGCAACCATGATCTTGGCAAGCGAGCTGGACGACCCGTTTTGGAATTCATCCCAGACGAATTTTCCAAGCCCCGGGTTTTGCGCCAGCATTTCAGCGGCGATCAGAACCATCCAACCGACACCCAAGGACAAGCGCATGCCGGTGAAAATCAGCGGTAGCGAGGACGGCAAAACCAGCTTGGTGATTGTGCGCGAGGTCGGAAGCTGCAGAACGCGACCAACGTTCAACAGGTCCTTGTCGATGGAGGAGACGCCCAGAGCGGTGTTGATGAGCGTCGGCCACAGCGAACACAGCGTCACCGTGATCGCGGAGATCAAAAGCGACTTCGGAAGCCAGTCGTATGGGTTCATGTAAACAGCCGAAACCACCATCGTCACGATCGGCAGCCAGGCCAGGGGCGACACTGGCTTGAAGATCTGGATAAGCGGGTTCAAGGCCCCGTTTACGGTCGGCGAAAGGCCCGACATGATGCCAAGCGGAATGGCGATGACGACACCGACAAAAAAGCCCAGGGCAACCGTGACTAGACTGGTGAAAATCTGGTCGAAGAAAGTCGGGGCACCGGTGTAGCTTCGATACTTGACTCGGTCTTCCTTGCCCGCCGCGATCAGCTTTGCATTGCGCTTGTCCTGGCGCTCATAAAAGGCGGCTTGGCGCTGACGTTCGTTAAGGTGGTCCTGATAAAGGTTGCCAGCTTGCTCCATCACCTGGACGGGACCGGGAATAGCCCCCAGCGATGTCTTCACCTGCGGCGCCATGTAGGCCCAGGACGCAACGAAAATACCGATGCCGATCAGCGGCACGAACAGCTTCTGCCAAAGCTCGCTCAGGTTCTGCTTGGGAGAGTCGCCCATTGCCAGTTTGATGAGCGGGATAATGAACCCCAGACCGAAGACACCTAGCATGCCGGCGGCGCTATTTAATCTTTGATGAAGGCGCTGGGTCCGCTTTTCGCGAGCCTCTTCAGCGGAAGCATCGACGTAGTCAGTAACGGCAGCCATGATCATCTCCGGTTTGTCTCGGCTGAGCTCTTAATCTTTTGAGAGACGGCGGCAGGGCCGCCGTCTCATTTTGGTTTCGGGAAGAATGAAGGAGATAATCGTCAGTTACTGACGACCTCTGCGCCATCAACCTTGTCATCGCCCTTGAGACCGATCTTGAGGCTCTTCAAGTAGGCGTTGGGCTGCTTCCCGTCGTAGGGAATGCCGTCAATCATGTCCTCGGGGGGCACTGGCGGACGGAAACCGTCGGTACCGAACGGGAAGTCGCCTTTGGCAACCTGGCCTTCCTCAATGAGCATCTCGGCGGCTTTCAT
>JAUWFF010000116.1 GCA_030607105.1 Filomicrobium sp. | reverse complement strand
AGGAGTTGTTTCGCGAGTGGCTCGCCACCGACCACCCGCAACGAGCCAACCGTGTAATCAAACTTGTTCAAGGTATGCACGAGGGGCGTGATTACCGCGGTGCATTCGGACTCAGGCAGAGGGGAAGCGGTCCTTATGCTGGGCAGGTGGCAATGCGCTTCAGGCTTGCCTTGAAGCGGCTTGGGCTCAACGAATGCCGCGAACAGCTGCGGACGGATTTGTTTCGAAAGCCGCACGCGAAAAGTGGTCAGCTTTCGCTGATTTAGGTCTTTCTGGTTGCGCCGACTCGCGCAACACTGCTTGCCATGAAGGGGTTGCAGAAACGGGACCGGCCAACACTTGAACTAGAGCAGGGGGAGCTCGCGCTGGCGCCCGGCGCGATCGCCGGTGTCGACGAAGCCGGCCGCGGTCCGTGGGCGGGGCCGGTTGTCGCCGCCGCGGTTGTTCTCGACCTCGATTGCCTGCCAGTCGGAATCGCGGATTCCAAAGCGCTTCGGGTTCAGGAGCGGGATGCGGCGTTCGCCAGCATCCAAAAGAACGCTCGGGTGGGTGTTGGCGTTGCCGACGTCGGCCAAATCGACCGCGACAACATTCTTAATGCCACGATGTGGGCCATGGCCGAGGCGGTGGCTCAGCTCGAAGAGATGCCGCGCCTGGTTCTTGTCGACGGGAACCGGCGTCCGCCTGTGGGTTGTGAGGCGCGCACGATCGTCAAGGGAGATGCCAAGTGTTTGTCGATTGCTGCAGCGTCGATTGTCGCCAAGGTCACGCGGGACCGATTGATGACAGAGTTGGCGGAGATCTATCCGGGTTACGGATTCGAGCGCCATAAAGGATATGGCACCCCGCAGCATCGTGAGGCGTTGCATCGGCTCGGGGCGACGCCGATACACCGGCGCTCTTTCCGGCCGGTGCAACTGGCGCTGGGGCTGGCTGACCCGGAGTGAAGCCGAGCCGGTCTAGAGATACGAGAGGATCACGACGGCGCCGAGTGTCACTGTCGTCCAGAACGCCATCGTTCCGGTTGGCCAGGTGCGGCCGAACCAACCCTCCGGTCCATGGTGCTGATAAAGAGCGTTGTGCACCTTGGTCGCGAGTTTGACGGTGCCGTCCGCCACCCATTGCCAAGTGACTGAGCGGAACTGGTTTGCGACTTGTGCGAGATGGCTGCCAGGAACGCGATAGAACCAATCCGTGTCGAGGTTGATGGACTTGAGTTCTGGCGGATAGATGCCGGTGCGCATGAGAACGGTGAAGGCAAGCGCCGAGAACATCAACAGCTGAAGCTGAGTGACCACGTGCTCAAGGCTGTAAGCGTCGTACTTCACGTCGTAGGGCAGGAGCGCGTAGAGGGGATCAGGATAGACACCGAGGCCGATGCAGAATGCTGCGGCGATAGCCATGGCAATCAGCATGTTCATTGGGGCCTCTTCGCAGCGCTTGCCTGAATCGTGAGCGAAAAACGCGAAGTACGGGATCTTGATACCCGAGTGGTGGAAAACACCGGCGCTGGCAAACAGCAGCGTCAGCCAGACCCAATAGTACCCTTCCTTCATCGCCGCTGAAATTATCAGCGACTTCGAGATGAAGCCGGAGAACAGTGGGAAGGCCGAGATCGATGCCGCTCCGACAATGCAGAAAACCGTGGTCCAAGGCATCGAACGATAAAGCCCGCCGAGCTCCGAGCCCTTGACTGTGCCGACCCGGTAAAGCACGGCGCCCATCGCCATGAACAACAAGGCCTTGTAGAGGATGTGGCAGAAGGCGTGGGCCGCGGTGCCGTTGAGGGCAAGCTCGGTGCCGATGCCAATGCCGACGACCATGAAGCCGAGCTGGTTGTTCAGTGAGTACGCCAGCACCCGCCGCAGGTCATTCTCGATCACTGCATAGAAAATCGGAAAGGCGGTCATCACGGCGCCGATCGGGATCAGGATTTCGGTCCCTGCGTAGCCGCGCGCCAGGGCGTAGACGGCGAGCTTGGTGGTGAACGCGGACAAGATGACGGTGCCAGTCACCGTGGCTTGCGGATAGGCGTCCTGCAGCCAGTTGTGAAGTAGAGGGAAAGCGCACTTGATACCGAAGGCGATGAGAATGAGCTTGCCGGCAAGGGTCTCGGTTCCCATGGCGTTGAAAGCGATCGAGCCGGTCTGCTGGTAGTGTATGAGAACGCCGGCAAGGAGAATGACGCCTGAACCGACCTGTATAACAAGGTAACGCAGTCCCGCCGCCATCGCCGAGGAATTGCGCGAGGCCCAAACCAGGAAAACTGATGAGATCGCAGTGATCTCCCAGAAGATGAAAAGGGTCACGAAATCGCCGGCGAAGACCGCGCCAATGGCGCTGCCGGAATAGATGAGGCCGGCGGTGTGCTGGACCCAATCGCCGACGTGAAGTGCGTAGATCACACCTAGCAATGTGGCGATAAGAAAGATCGTGCCGAAGACGAAACTGAGTTTGTCGACCCGCAGCGTAACGAGCGACAGGTTCATAAACTCGATTTGCCCCGCTTCGCCCATCGGCAGTCCCAGAAGATAGGCGAAGGCCGCGATGGGCAGCAGTAGCATGTAAGCTCCGCGCAGGACACGACCGGGCAGCAGCGGGACCAGCAGGGCGCCTAGAATAATTATCAGGCCTGGGTTCAGCTCACCTGTCATAATAGCCTTCCGGCCGCATGAGGAAAACGCGCATCAGCTTTGCCGCCAACACCAGGAAGACGCAGCCGATGAACCCGTAGAGGGCGTAAAAACCCCAGACGTGCTCGATGGCAAACGGACCATGCTTGTGGATCAACGGGTCTATCAGAATGAGGAGGGCGCAAACCGCGTAGAGCGTGTAGACGATTTTGTCGACGTTCTTCGGGTCGTCGATCCAGGTGCGTTCGTGAGGTGGCGTTTCGAATTTGTGGTTGTGATCAGCGGACATTCGAGGCCTCCTTCAAGAGCTCTGCATCGGCTGCAGGCGAAGATGCGGTATTCGTTTGCGCGCCCGTAAAGTCGACAAGCTTGATCATGTCGAGGGCGAAATCGGCATAGAAGAAGAGGATGAAGCAACCGAGCGTCGTTAGTGATATCGCTATCAGGCAGGCCGTCGGCGCCTCGGCTATCGCGACCTTCTGCCCTGCGACGGTTCCGGGCAACGGCTTGAAGAACGCGCGCGAAACAATCGGCAGAAGGTAAGCCGTATTCAGCAGTGATGAGATCATGAAAACGGCCATTGCGAATTGATAGTTGGCGTCGAGTGCGCCGAGGGCAAGGAACCACTTGCTCCAGGTGCCGCCGAGCGGGGGTATGCCGATGATACTAAGTGAGGCGATGAAAAAGGCGAACATGGTCACCGGCATCAGGCGGCCGACACCATCAAGCTGGCTTACCTCTGTCTTGTGATGGGCAACGTAGATCGCACCGGCGCAAAAGAAGAGGGTGATCTTCGCGAAGGCGTGCATCAGGATGTGCAGCGCGCCACCGGTGACGCTGGTTGCGGTTGCCAGGACGGCTCCGAGCACAATGTAAGATAGTTGACTCACCGTGGAATAGGCGAGCCTCGCCTTGAGGTTGTCCTGGTTCATCGCGATGATGGACGCCATCAGCACGCAAAACGCAGACAGATAGATGATCCATGCATTCGCGCTGGTTGTGGTCAGCGCGTCAATGCCGAAGACATAGACGACCACCTTGAGAATCGAAAAGACACCGGCCTTGACGACGGCGACGGCGTGTAGGAGTGCACTGACCGGCGTTGGTGCCACCATCGCGGCGGGAAGCCAGAAATGGATCGGCATTACGGCGGCTTTGCCGATGCCGAAGATGAAGAGGAACAGCAATCCACCAAGCAGGAACGGTGAGATGGCGTTCTCGCCCGCGATGGGAATGATTCCGCCGGCGGTGAAATCGAGCGTGCCGGCGGTCGCCCACGTGATCACAATGGCGGGTAGGAACAGCACCATCGATGTGCCGATCAGCAGCATCAGGTAAACACGGCCAGCCTTCATGGCCTCGGGCGTCGCCTTGTGCGTGACGAGCGGGTATGTCGAGATCGTCAACACCTCATAGGCGAGGAACAACGTGAAAAGGTTGGCGGAGAACGCCAAGGCCATGGTTGAGGCAAGGGCGACGGCGAAGCAGACATAGAATGATGTCTGGCGGGGTTCGTTATTGCCGCGCATGTAGCCGATCGAGTAGATCGAGTTCACGATCCAGAGGGTCGATGCAACGAGCGCAAAGAGCATGCCGAGCGGTTCAACCTTGAACGACAGAGTAAGCCCTTGCGCGACTTCCCAAACCTTTAGCTCCGGCCGCTCACCGTCGATGATGTGCGGGTAAAGGGACCAGGTAACGGATGCCAGAGCAACGGCCGAGATTAAGGTGACGGCCTCGCGCAGGTTCGGAATACGGTGGAACAGCGGGATCAGTGCCGCGGCTGCCGTCGGGATCAGCAGCGCGGCAAGGATCAGGTCTTCAGGGGCCATGTTCTGCAAGGTGGCAAAAAGGCTGGTGAACATCACTGGACCCCCTCGAGCAACATCTTGGCAGCCTCGGAGGCGGTGCCGACAGTGGCACGGGTGTCAAAGCCCAAATAGATCGTGGCGAAGACCAACAACCACAGCGGTATCAGCATGGACAGCGGTGCCTCCCGCGCCTGTGCGGCAGCTTTGGAGGGCTCGCGAAACCAGACGACCTCAGTGATGCGGCCGATGTAGACCACCGAGATCAGGGAACTGGCAACGATCAGAAAGACGACCGAATACATGCCGTCGTCAATGGCCCCGACGGCAAGGTACCATTTCGAGATGAATCCCGCCGTGCCGGGCGTGCCCATCAAGCCCAGGCCGGCAACCGCGAAAGCGGCCATGGTCAATGGCATCTTCCGGCCAATGCCTGAGATGTCCGTATAGAGCACCGATCCGACGCGGTAGAAGACGGCGCCGAGCGCTAAGAAGAGCGCGGTTTTCATGATGGCATGATTGGCGATGTGGGCGAGCGAGCCGGTCAAGCCGGCCTGGTTGGCAATTGCGATGCCAAGCGTGATGTAGCCGATCTGCGCTACCGAAGAGTAGGCCAGCATGCGCTTGGCGTTGGTCTCGAATACCGCACTGATGGACGCGAGGAACATCGCGGCGATCGACAAGACGATGACGACTTCTCCGATCGGGAGGTTCTCCAGCTTCATGCCGACACCGAAGACGGAGAAGACGACGCGAACCAAAAGATAGACCGCGGCCTTGGTGGCTGTGCCGGCCAGAAACGCGGTCGCAAACGATGGTGCGTAGGCGTAAGCGTTGGGCAGCCACATGTGCATGGGGAACAAAGCGAGCTTCAAAGACAGACCAACGACCATGAAGCCAAGGGCGGTTACAACGGCGTTGCGCTGACCGGGGTCGACAATGGCGCCGCTGAGACGGCTTGCCAGATCATCAAAGTTCAGGGTGCCGGTTACCACGTAGAGGAGGCCGACACCGATCACGTACAAGGTCGCGCCGATGGTGCCCATGATGAGGTACTGATAGGCCGCCAGCAGGGCGCGCCGGTTCTTGCCGAGAGCGATCAGGACGTAGGTGGCGAGTGATGAAATCTCGAGGAAGACAAAGGCGT
>JAUWFF010000264.1 GCA_030607105.1 Filomicrobium sp. | reverse complement strand
GCCGGGTGGCAGTGGCTGTTCGCCCTCGTCAACGGGGAGGATGGCGACGCACCGACCGGGTTGCGGTTTGCCAATCGCGTCGGGCTTCCTTGGTATATCTGGGGCGGTCGATACGTATGTGGAGACTTCGCTCATCCCGAGGGCTTCATAGAGCTCCGTCCCGGTGCGTTTGCTCCAGGTTTCAAAAAGGTCCGAGGGTGGTTTCTCGCCCGCGGTCAGTGCGTGCCGGAGACTACGGAACTGGCCGAGTTCATCTGGTGCATATTTGAGTATCTGGCGGAAGAGACCGGGTACGGCGGCAAACAATGTTGCTTGGGTTTGTTCGATTAGATACGGCCAGAGTTCGGGGTGTTTATCGCCGGTGTAGATGATCGCGGTCGCACCGTTGGCCCATGGGTCGGTCAGCCCAGTGCCCAGCGTATAGGTCCAGTTGAAGGCGCCGGCGTGGAGCATGCGGTCGTTGCGCGTTATCTCATACCAGCCCTGATACATGGGACGGCGCCCCCACGCTGCGCGATGCGCATGCAGGACGCCCTTGGGTCTGGAGGTGGTTCCGGATGTATAGATTAAGTAGGCCGCCTCGTCGGCTTTGGTATCTGCCCAGTTTGCGCGGTCGCAATTGGTGCGCATGTCATTGAGGTGTGCCGCGGTCAAGATGGTGACGCCTGCGGGGATATGCTCAAGTGGCAGCTGCTGGTCGACGGCGACGGCGGCCGAGCCACTGTCCAACAGAAGAAATTCAACTTCTTGCTGGGTCAGTTGGCTCGAGGTGGGTAACGGTACGATGCCGGCGGCGAGCGCGCCGAAAAAGGTCAGTGGATAAAGGCTTGTGTTGTCCAGTCGGATGAGAAGCCGGTCGCCTCGTCCCAGGCCGCGACAGCGTAGCCCGTCGGCGATGCGCAAGACGCTGTCTTCGATCTGCGTGTAGGTCCAGCGCTCGGCAGGTATGTCGTTGTCCGGTTGATGATAGACGATCAGTGCCGGATGATCAGGCGTCGATGCTGCGGCCCCGGCTAGGCAGTAGCGGGCCATATTGAAACGGGATGGCGGCTGGGTTCCCGTATAGCCGGTCGTGTGCAATTGCGGTTTCACCTTCAAACGGTAGCTCAGCGCTATTGGGTTTCGGCCTTGGCGTCCCACCACGTATCGAGTTGATAGCCGAACAACGATGTCTTGTCGGGCTGGCGCAAACGTGTCCAGTAGCCAATCCATTGCTTCGGCAAATGGAAAAGCGGCACGACATAATGCCCCGAGAGCAACACGCGGTCGAGCGCGCGGACGGCGGCGACGAAATCTTCGGGTTCGCGGGCGACAAGCATCGCCTTGATCATAGCGTCGGCGGCGGGATTCTTGACTCCGGCAAAATTAAAGGTGCCTTCGCGGTCAGCCAAGTCGGAAGACCAGCGAAAGATCTGTTCGTTGCCTGGTGACAGCGACGAAGGCCAGCGGGTCTGGATCATGTCGTAGTCGTAGGCCTTGATACGCGACTGATACTGGGCGGTGTCGACGACGCGGACCCGAGCGTCGATGCCGATTTTTGCGAGATCGCGGCTGAAGGCGAGAAAGAGTCGCTCGTTTTTGGTCGAGCCCGCTAGAATCTCGAAGGCGAGCTGCTTGCCCGTCGACGTGTTGATAAGGCGGCCATCCTTCAATTCATAGCCGGATTGGCCCAGCAGTTTGATCGCCTTGCGCCAGTTGCGGCGGTTTCGGCCCGATCCGTCGGTCTCCGGCATCTTGTAGGTGCCGTCCATGATTTCTTGAGCTACTTGGTCAGGAAAATTTTCGAGCAGCGCTTTTTCCTTTGCGTCCGCCGGGCGCTGGAATGAAGACAGGTCGGAGCGCTCGAAGAAGCTTTGAGTTCGCTTGTACAGGCCGTGATAGAGATTACGATTGATCCATTTGAAATCGAGCAGCTGGATAATCGCCTCGCGGACCCGCGGGTCTGCGAAGACCCGCCGGCGGGTATTGAAGGCGAGTGCGTTCATTCCAGCGGGAAGGCCGATGTCGAATTCCTGTCTGACCAGCTTGTAGCCCTTTTGCGAATGCTCGCCGTATCCTTCCGCCCAGCGGCCAGGATCGTCCTCCACGCGCAGATCGATCTTGCCGGATTTGAAGGCCTCGAGCATGGCCGCGTCATCGCGGTAGTATTGATACTTGACCTTGTCGAAGTTAAAACGGCCGCGGGTGATCGGCAGGTCCCGCGCCCACCACTCCGGATTGCGCTTGTAGGCCAGACTTCGGCCTGGGTCGACGCGATCAATGGTGTAGGGTCCGCTGCCGACTGGCGGTACAAGCGTTGTTTTTTGAAACTGTTCTTCATCGAGAAGATGGCTTGGAAGGACCGGCATCAGTCCCATGATCAAGGGGAGTTCGCGGTCGCCTGGTTCGAATTCGAAGCGAACCGATCGGTCGGAAAGGCGGACGGCTTTGGTCACCTTCTTGTAATACGCCCGATGGTTGGGGCGACCATGGTCGCGTAAGGTCATCCACGAGAATAATACGTCGTCCGCATCAATCTGGTGACCGTCTGAAAAGCGCGCCCTGGGGTGAAGATGGAATGTGATGGCGCTGCGATCATCGGGAACCTCGATGCGTTCGGCGATATGTCCATAAAGGGTGAAGGGCTCGTCCAGGCCGCGGGTCAACAAACTCTCATAGAGGAAGTCGCGAAGCCCGGCGGCGGGCTGGCCCTTGATAATGAGGGGGTTGAGGGTGTCGAAGGAACCCATGATGCCAATGTGGACGGTGCCGCCCTTTGGCGCATCGGGATTGACGTAAGCGGCGTTGCTGAAATCTGCTGGTAGCAACGGTTTCCCGTGCATGGCGATTGCATGCTGAGATGTGTGACCGGAGGCATCGACGGCGGGAACGGTCTCGGCGCCGGCGGGTGTCGCCTTAAATAGGGCCAGTGCCACGAATGCAGTGAGGATCGACTGGCTCAATCTATTTTTAAATCTCATGATCGAGATTTGCTCCAAACTGTCTGTTGACGCAGCTTCTCAGATTTTTCGACATGTAACACTTCTCAATACAGTAGTTCTGGAAACTGGGACTTTTCTAGGGGTTCGGCTCATTATCTCTTGGCAATGTAAGGGGTTTTGCCTGGGGGAGCCGCGAAGTGCGACAAGCCGACGACGAGATTGAGCAGGATAGGATTCAATTCCGTCACGGAGTTGCCTCATTCAAGGCCTTAACAGCCATCTGAGGGCGCGATCGGCGCCCAGACCTGCGCGCCTAGAGGTTTTGTAAGTGGGGTTGAGTTGGCGGGGGCCAGCTCGTAAACAAAAGGTCGATGGCTCTTATGATGCAACGGATTTTCAACTCGCGGAGTCGAACGATCGGCGCTGCAATCGCGATCGCGATGGTAGGCTCGGCTGGTCCGGGCTTAGCGCAAGAGGCAGAGCAATCAGATTCTGCCTGGGTGAAGCTTTGTGAAAAGGGGCAGCTTCTCGAGAAGGGTAAGGACGGGAAACCGGCCAAAGTTGAAAGAAGGATTTGTCTAACTACTCACGAGCGTCTCGACGCGAATACGGGGCTTGCCCTTGTCTCTGTCGCTCTTCGCCAAGTGGAAGGGCAAGACAAGGACACTTTGTTGGTGATGGTCCCGCTCGGGATGCGCATCAAAGCTGGTGTTC
>JAUWFF010000197.1 GCA_030607105.1 Filomicrobium sp. | reverse complement strand
CCGCAGATTTGCGCAAGCGGTCGCCGCGCGTAACGCCGTGTTCTACACAGTCCTCACCTACAACGGCAGGTGCAGCTGGCAGCCCCGTCATCCCGCCGACAACACAGTGACCGCGGCCTTTCACCGCCACCAGATGACCGATAAGGGTTTTGGAGTTTCTGCCGGTCCGACAGCACCCTTGCATCTGTCTGATCAATTCAAACTCGCCGGTTATAGCGTACAGGAGGCCGACAGCCCCTGGCGGCTTGCATCAGGTGACGAGGCTCTGCTCACGGAACTCCAGGCAGGACACCGTACGGCGGTCGCGGAAACCGGCGCCGTCGACCATTCGACGCTTCAAAGCTGGGCTTCACGCAAACTGACGGGCGCCATAATCGGTCATACCGACACGCTCGCGACACCGGCTTGACGACACCCTCTACGCAGCTTCAGCCGCTATCGTCTAGCGACACTACAAAGGACTGGTTCTCGCTCACGCTCTCTTGCGGATCAGCACGATGCAGAGCACGGCTCCCAAAAGGCCGATAACCGCCATCATCGTCATCACGCCGGAAAAGGCCTGATCGAAGGCGCTGTGCAACAGCCTTTCGATCGTCTTGGCTTCGTCCGGTGAAAGTTTCGCCAAGGCGCTTTCGATCTGGCTTTGCGACCCGTGCAGCAGCGTCCTTTCCAGCGCATCGCGATCGGGAACGCTGGGCGTTACGCCGGCGAGGCCCGGCGCGATTTCGCCGCGCATGATCTGCGCGGCGACCACGCTGCCGGCGGCCGTACCCGTGGCAAGGCCTATAAAGTTGCACGTACTGATAACGCCAGATCCCTGACCGGAACTCGCATCGGGCAGCGCGCGCAAGCCGACGCGTGGCAGCAACGACCAGCACAAGCCGATACCGATTCCGATTATGATCAGCTTCCACCAGAGCGCGCCGTAATGTGTCTGGCTGTTTGTATCGTGTAGCAACCAGAAACCGACCGCCAGCGCTAACATTGCGGCAATCAGCGCATGTCCAAGTCGGTCGGGAGGCAGCAGCCGTGGCGCCAGCATTGAAACAGCGAACATGGCGGACGTGAAAGGCAGCAAGGCAAGCCCGGTGTTGGCGGCGCTGAAGTTCAGGCCTTCGGGAGACTGTAGGAAGAGATTGAAGAAATACAGAACACCAATTTGACTGAACCCATTGATTATCATGCCTGTGGTCGCGGCGACATAATCGGCATGGGCAAAAAAGCCAAAATTAACGAGTGGAGAGTCCGCGCGCAGCTCCCGCACGAAGAAGGCGCACGCCCCAAGAACGGCAACCGTCAGAAGCGCCGGCGTTTGCAGCACTGTCCAGCCAAAAAGCTGTCCACTCGTAAGACCGTATAGAAAACAGCCGAGCGCCACCGCCAACAAGGCCATGCCCGGATAATCGATACGTTTGCCAGCCTCCAGTGCGCTAGGCACGAGCCCCGCCCGCGCAGCATAAAGACACAGAAGCCCAGAAGTGCCAAGAATGGCGAGATCGAGAATGAAGATTGCGCGCCAGCTGATGGCATCGGTCAGGACGCCGCCGATGAGCGGCCCGAGCGCGAAGCCGATAGCCACCGAACCGGCCCAAAGACCGATCGCGCCTGTACGCTTTTCCTCCGGCGTAGTCACGTTGATCAGCGCCACCGATGTTGCGATAAGCCCGGCAACGCCGATGCCTTGAAAGACGCGCCCCCCCAAGACCACCGCGGCATCGCCCGCCAACGCAATGGCGATCGAACCGAGAGCAAACGCGACCAAGCCGATGGCGAAGATGCGCAGCATGCCGAACATATCGGCAAAATGGCCCAACCCTGCGAGGCTCACGGCGGTGGTGAGCATGTAAATATTGATCACCCATTGAAGCGCACCAGTGCTGAGGTCGAGGCTCGACTTTATTGCCGGCAAGGCGGTCATCACGGCAGTGGTGTTGTAGGCCACCGCGAAAGCGCCGACGCAAGCCGCCGCCAGCACAAGCCAGTGTTTGGTTTCATTTGCGGAGTGTCCTGAAGGCTGGGCCTCTGGTGGCATCATATCCTTCAACTCCGTTTGCGAATGAGGAGGGCGCAGAGTACCGCACCGGCCAGCGCCATAATGGTCATCGTATCCATAACGACGGCAAAGGCGGAATCGAAAACACCCCGCATCACGCTTTGGAGCTTGTCAGCATCTTCTGGCGAGAACTGCCCCAGAGCTTTCCTCACCTGACTTTCCGATCCGTGCACCAGGGTAACTTGCAACGTAGATAGGTCGACAGCGTGCGGCGCCAGGCGCTCGACTTCGGGATCAATGACGCTACGCCGGATCTGCGAGGTCACGACACCACCCACGGCGGCACCGGTCGCGAGCCCGGAAAAAAAGCAGGTGTTGATGACACCCGCTCCTTGGCCGGCGCTTGCATCGGGCAGCGCGCGCAAGCCAATACGCAGCAGCAGCGACCGCCCTAGCCCGGCGCCGGCACCCAGAATTATGAGCTTCCACCACAGATCGCCATAAGTGCCCAGGTCGCGCGCCAGCCAAAAGCCAAGGGCGAACATCAGCATCCCCACCGTGACGGGAATACGCAAGGCTTCCGCGTCGAGCACACGCGGTGCCGTCAACGACACGACGAGCATGGTAAGGGTGAAGGGCAGTAACGCGAGCCCCGCCCTGGAAGCACTAAAGCCAAATCCTTCCGGTGCCTGCAGGCAGAGATTGATGAACAAAAGCACACCGATCTGTGCAAACCCCAATGAGAACATGCCGACGGTGCTGGCCACGTAATCGGTGTGTTGGAAAAAGCGAAAGTGGATGAGCGGATCTTGGGTCCGAAGCTCCCGCACGGCGAAAGCAATGGCGGCTGCGACGGCGACGGCAAACAGCATAAGGGTCTGCGGCGACGTCCAGCCGGTGAGCTGACCGCTGGTGAGCCCATACAAAAACGCTCCCAGCGCAACGCACAGCAGAACAATTCCTGCGTAGTCGATGCGCGACCCGGTTTCCAGCGCCTGAGGAACAAGGTTGAGGCGCGCGGCCATGGTGCAAACAAGTGCGGCAATAGCGATGTTTGCAAGGTCGAGCACGAAGATCGACCGCCAACCAAAGACATCGGTCAAGACGCCGCCGATTAGAGGTCCGAGTGCGGAGCCGAACGCCAGTGAGGCGGCGAGCATGCCGAGCCCCTGCGCGCGTTCATCTTCTGGCGACGCAACCGAAATCATCGCCACGGCCGTCGCCAGGAGCCCGGCAGCCCCGATGCCTTGAAAGGCGCGGCCCACCAGAACAAAAACCGCATCGTTCGCGATGGCATTCGCGAGGCCGCCGATGGCGAAGGCGATGAGCCCCACGAAGAAAATGCGTACCAAGCCGAACATATCGGCGAAATGGCCCAGCGCGGCAAGGCTCGTGGCCGTAGCCAGCATGTAGACGACGACCACCCATTGCTGCGTGTTGACGTCGAGATTGAGGCCCGACTTCATGGCTGGGAGCGCCGTCATGACGGCGGTGGTGTTGTAGGCCACCGCGAAGACGCCGGCGCAGGCGGCGAAGACGACCCACAAGTAGCTGGTGTCTTGCGGGGCTGGCGCTTGCGTCATTGGCCAATCACCTGTTTTCTCCGGCCTTAGACCGCGCGCCTTCGCTCAAGCGTAAAAGACGATACGTTAAGTTGGCCTCCGATAAGATCGAAGGCAGTCACGAGATGGGATCCCGCACAGCTCCCTCGAAGTGCATTTGGCCCTTGGGGCAGTGTGCGCCGATCGTGGCCCGCCGATCAACCGGACATTGACGGGAAAAATGAATAGGTCGAGGCCGCAAAGCTGGGCTTCGCGCAATCTAACAGGCGCCGTTA
Source organism: Filomicrobium sp. (assembly GCA_030607105.1). Taxonomy (GTDB): domain Bacteria; phylum Pseudomonadota; class Alphaproteobacteria; order Rhizobiales; family Hyphomicrobiaceae; genus Filomicrobium. Next base: position 356 of record JAUWFF010000197.1, on the reverse strand, counting down.
TCAGTCATAAAAACGCGAGCGCAATACCAACATGACCATTTGGTTGGGATTGCGCAGTTACGAGTAGCGGCCACAGCCGCCTTGTTCTTTCTCCGGCGTTCCCAAGCCGAAAACGGCCCCGGTCGAATCCTGCAAGATGGCCATCCGGCCTACGGACGGCACGTTGAATGGCTCCTCAATGATGACACCACACAGCTCGGCGATTTGCCGACAACTCTCATCGGCGTTTTCGACCGCCAAATAGGTCATTCAATGCGCTGGAACCTCATCGCAGATATCCAGGTCATTCAAATCGAAAAGTCCGCAAATGGGCGTCTCGCCCATTAGGGAGACCGTATAGCTCGCCTCACCTGGCT
>JAUWFF010000320.1 GCA_030607105.1 Filomicrobium sp. | reverse complement strand
GCGTATTTCGGATGCGCTTGCTTCGCTAGGTCCTTCCTACATCAAGCTCGGCCAGTTCCTGGCAACCCGCGCGGATGTCATCGGCACCGATCTGGCGCACGACCTATCGTTCCTACAAGACAAGATGCCGCCGTTTTCCATTTCGGAGGCACGCCGCGCCGTTGAGGAGGCGCTGCACGGCAAGCTTGAAGATCATTTTGTTTCGTTCGGCCCGCCCGTCGCCGCTGCCTCGATCGCACAGGTGCATAAGGCCGAGATCGAGGATCCCGTCAGCGGCGCGCGCCAGAGCGTAGCGGTTAAGATCCTGAGGCCCAACATTGAGCGGCGGTTCCGTGCCGACCTTGATAGCTACTATTTTGCCGCCCAGCAGATCGAGCGGTTCCACATGCCGTCACGGCGGCTGAAGCCGATGGCCGTCGTCGACAATCTGAAGCGCACGACCGAACTGGAAATGGATCTTAGGCTGGAAGCTGCGGCGATTTCGGAGATGGCCGACAATATCGTCGGTGACACCGGTTTCCGGGTGCCTAAGGTCGACTGGCGGCGGACCTCCAAGCGGGTGCTAACGCTTGAGTGGATCGATGGCATTTCGGTGGCGAACAAGGAGGAGCTGAAGGCGGCGGGCCATGACCTGAGGGCGCTCGGGCTGACAATCCTGCGGACCTTCCTTCGCCACGCCATGCGCGACGGCTTTTTCCATGCCGACATGCATCAGGGCAATCTTTTTATTGAGGAAGACGGCACGGTCGTTGCCGTCGACTTCGGTATCATGGGGCGGCTGTCGCATATCGAGCGGAAGTTCCTGGCGGAAATCCTGCACGGCCTTATAACACGGGATTTCCGGCGCGCCTCCGCGATCCACTTCGAGGCCGGCTACGTGCCGCCGCACCACTCCATCGAGACCTTCGCTCAGGCGATGCGCGCCATCGGCGAACCCATCCATGGCCGTACGGCCGAAGAAATTTCGATGGCCGACTTGCTCGGCCAGCTGTTTGCCTACACTGAACTTTTCGATATGGAGACCCGCCCGGAACTGATCTTGCTGCAAAAGAGCATGGTGATAGTTGAAGGCGTAGCGCGTTCACTTGATCCGCACCTCAATATGTGGACAGCCGCCGAGCCAGTGGCCCGGGAGTGGGTGGAGCAAAACCTCGGAGTATCCGGGCAGCTGCGACATGCCGGCGAAGGTGCCGTCGAAGTCGGCCGGATGGTCGCCGATGTGCCAAGGCTGGTGCATCGGGCGAAAGGGACTCTCGATGCCATCGATACGATCGCGAAAAACGGTGCGAGGCTGGATAAGGCGGTGATCCGCGATATGGCCAAGGAGCAGGCCCGGGCAGGCTGGTGGGGCCGATTGGCGCTGTGGGTCGGGGCACTGGCGCTGGTGGCGATGGCTTACTCGATGCTGTCCCAGTAAAGGGGCTGTTGAAACAAGGGAACACGACGATGAGGACGTCTCGGATCATCTTCCCGATGCTGGCCGTCACTGCCTGGGGCGGACTTTGTTTCTACGCCGGCCTGTCGACCGCGCGGGAACCAGCCGTAAAGTCCGAAGTGCTGCTATCGACCGGCAAGACGATAATCGACCAGCCGATCAGCTATCCTACCCAGACGCCAGCCAAGGTGACAGCGGCAATTATCACACTGCCCGCTGGAGCAAATACCGGTTGGCACATCCATGAAGTCCCGCTGTTCGCCCACATTCTGGAGGGGGAGTTGAAGGTTGATTACGGACCGCACGGCGAGCGCGTCTACAAGAAGGGAGACACATTCATGGAAGCGATCGACGCGCCGCATGACGGCGCCAGCATAGGTTCAGAGGGCGCCAAGGTGCTGGCCGTCATCATTGGCGCTGAGGGCCTGAAAAACACCCTCAAGACACAACCGCCGGCGAGCCGTTAAACTAACCGGTCGCCTGGCTGCTTTCCGGCAAAAAACGCGTCGAGATTGTCGAGAGCTCGGAAGCCCATCGCGTCCCGCGTTTCGCGGGTGGCACTGCCGATGTGTGGCAGCATAAAAATGTTGTCCAGTTTGGCGAGTTCCGGATTGCCCCCAGGTTCAGTCTGGAAGACATCAAGACCGGCAGCCGCCAGCTTGCCACAGCGCAGCGCGTCAATCAGTGCGGATTCGTCAATCAGCGTCCCGCGCGCGGTATTAACAAGAACGGCGCCCTCAGGCAGCAACGCAAAACGCGCCGCATTCATAAGATTTAGTGTCTCTGGAGTCGACGGGCAATGCAGGGACACGAACTGGCAGTGGGGCAGCAGGTCCTCAATGGTGGAATGATAAACCGCTCCACGGGCCTGTTCCGGAGACAGGGGCGTGCGGTTGAAATAGTGGATTTCCATACCGAAGCCCTGGACGAGTTTCGCAAAGGCTCGTCCGACGCGACCCATGCCGACGATACCTAGACGTTTGCCCGTCATCTGGGTGCCAACCATGAACGCCGGGCTCCAAGAGTCCCAGCGCCCGGCACGAACAAGCCGGTCGCCTTCACCTGCACGCCGGGCGGCGGCGAGCATCAACAGCAGTGCGATTTCCGCGGTTGCATCGGAGAGAACATCCGGCGTGTTGGTGACAACCACGCCCTTGGCCTTCAACGCCGCCAGGTCGCAATGGTCGACGCCAACCGAGTGGTTGGCAATGATCTTCACGCGATCCGACATGGGCGCTACCACATCCGCGCTGAAGTGCTCTGAGTGGCAAGGGAGAATGGCGTCGACTTCGTGGCTCTTGCCTATGATCTCGTCAGCGCTGAACACTCGGTCTTCCGGGTTGAGCAGGACGTCATAGTCGCGAGCGGCCCGCGTTTCCGTTGCATCTGAAAGCTTGCGCGTAATCCACAAGGTGGGCTTTTCGGCCATGACATCTCCCCAAAGCAAATTTGTGCAAGTGTTATTGGTCCATTATTTCGGTGATTTCAGATACCATTGATGTTGGGTGGCGTCGAACGAACCAAATTCCTGGGCTGGGCTTGAGATGGAGTCGGCGTGATCGAGGGGGATGTGATTTGGCCGGTCACAGAAATGCAAGGTTTGTGAAACTGGCATCGCTTGCCTGCGCGTGCGCCGGTATTGTCTTGGCACTCAACTCGACGGCGGTTGCCAAGCCGGGCGGTGCTGTCACAAATGGCAATATCCCTCTTCCGACGCTGGCGCCCTGGCACAAGCCTCGCACACCTTCGACCAAACCGCGTGACAACTCCAAGCTAG
>JAUWFF010000193.1 GCA_030607105.1 Filomicrobium sp. | reverse complement strand
CTTGGCATCAAGACGGCCGTCATAGAGTGCCCGACCTGTGATGGCGCCTTCGAGCATGCTGTATTCGGGGTGCAGCAAAGCCTCGACGTCTTCGATGGAGGCGAGGCCGCCAGAGGCGATAACGGGGATTGCGGTGGCTCGGGCGAGTTCAGCGGTGGCGGGCAGGTTGAGGCCCTTCAGGACGCCGTCGCGTTCGATGTCGGTGTAAATAATGGCGGCGGCGCCGGCGTCCTCGAAGCGGCTGGCAAGTTCAACCGCGGTCAGTTCGCTGGTTTCCGCCCAGCCCTCAACGGCAACCTTGCCGCCCTTGGCGTCGATGCCAACGGCTATACGGCCCGGAAATTTCTGGCATGCTTGTCGCACGAGTTGCGGATCGCGAACGGCGATGGTGCCGAGGATAACGCGGGCGATGCCCTTTTCCAGCCAAGTCTCGATGGTGGCCAGATCGCGGATGCCGCCGCCAAGCTGTGCCGGGATGGTTAGCGCGCCAAGGATCGCGTCGACGGCTTCGGCGTTTACCGGTCGGCCCTCAAAGGCACCATTAAGATCAACGATATGGAGGTATTTAAAGCCCTGGTGCTCAAAAAACTTGGCCTGGGCTGCTGGGTCATCGCTGAACACGGTGGCGTCGTCCATCTCGCCGAGTTTGAGGCGAACGCACTGGCCGTCCTTGAGGTCAATCGCTGGAAAGAGGATCACGGGGGTGCCTTATCGATGCTTGGTTTCGTGGCTAGGTATCGTCCCCTGGATTGTCAGCTTGGACGGCGGGGTCAAGTCTTGGGTGGGGCCGGCGTAATAGCAGCTGCTGCTTTTGGCCATGGAATGGCTAAGATGTTCTTGTAACGTACCCACCTTGGTTAGCTTACAGTTGCTCAGGACGGTGATCCCTTGAAGCGTATCAATCTGCCCCTCGAAATGCCGGCAGCAAAACCCGAACCGCCCCGCGTCATCACCGAAACTGATGCGGTCGACATCTGGATCGCGCGATGGCTTCGTGTTCGAAGGATCGAAATCATGCGGCGTTACGGGTGTGATCCTCGGCGGCTCTATGAAATCTGGGAGGGTCGTCGCTTTCCAGAGGCGCGGGAACGGGCGATGCGGCTCTTCCAGGAACGCTACCCGGAGCTTATAGACCGGACGGACTTCGGCAAGCATCGCGTTATTCACCGCTCCAATAATGCGCCAGGCCAACTCAGTCTATTTGATTGAGGGGCGCTTGATTGTAGAGGCACGGCCGGTCCCGCGCTGGGAGCTGCTGCAACCTCAGCCATGACAAGTTCACAGTTCCTCCTCGATAGGAACAAAAATCGAACTTAGGCTTTACGAGTAGTGCGATTCATGCCATGTTCCTCTTACGTTCTTCTCTGCTGCCGCCCCAAATTGTTTCGCGTTTAAAGGGCCTTAGTCCAAACCGACGAGAGCCTCGCCATGCGCACCTACCTCATCTCTTACGACCTCGCCAACCCGAACGCCAAGAAACGGGCGATCGCTGAAATCATCATGTCCTCCGGAGAGCGCTGGGCGCGTCCCTTGGACCAGACCTGGTACGTGGAAAGCCGAGAAAGCGCCGAGGAAATTGAAGCCCGGATGTCTTGGTTGCTCGGCGAAGAGGACGGACTGCTGGTGCAAGCCGTCGGAAATGGCAGCGTACTTACAAACACCTCGCTGCGCTGGTTCCGCCAGCGCGGGACTCAAGTGGTAGAACGGCCTCTTCCGGAATCTGCCGTCGAAGCCGAAGCGACCGCCAATGTGGTGGTGTTCCCAGGCAGCGACGAAGCTTTGGCAGCCTAGTATTCGGATTAGGGCGCCCAATTCAGGAAATTGGAAAGGAGCTTCAGGCCCAGGGTCTGGCTCTTCTCCGGGTGGAACTGGGTGCCGGCCAGATGATCACGGGCAACCATCGCCGTGATCGCGCCGCCGTAATCGCATTCGGCAACGATGTGAGCGTGGTTATCTGGAACCAAGTGGTAGGAGTGAACAAAGTAGGCGTGAAGCCCATCGGCGCCAGTCCTGATGCCTTCCAGTAGTGGGTGAGCGGTTGCTGCCGTCAGCGTATTCCAGCCCATGTGCGGGATCTTGAGTGAAGCATCGGCTGGCGCAATCGGCCTTACCTCCCCCGGGATCCAGCCAAATCCATCGGTGATGCCGAATTCTAGGCCGCGGCTGGCCATCAACTGCATTCCAACGCAGATTCCGAGGTAAGGCCGCTCGCGTTCCATCACCGTTAGTTGAAGTGCTTCGAGCAGGCCGGGAACTGATTCCAGGCCGCGACGGCAATCGGCGAAGGCGCCAACCCCCGGCAAAATGACCCGATCGGCGGAGGCGACATCGGCTGGGTCGGAGCTGATTTTCACCTTCGTGTCGGCTTCCGCCTCCCGGGCCGCCCGCTCAAGGGCTTTGCCGGCCGAGTGCAGGTTGCCGGAGCCATAGTCGATGATCACTGCCGTCAGCATCGCATCTTACAGGACTTCCTTGGCCACCCACCGTTCAAAGAAACGGCGTTCGCAGTCGCGGGTGCTGGCGCCGCTGACAGTACCAATCATGTGGTAGCCCTTGCGGTCCAGCGACCAACGCCCGATTGAATCGGCCTCAAAGGCAACAATGATGTTCAGTGCCAGATAGGCCAGAACGTACCAGGTTGGGCTGATTGGGAGCAGCGAAAGCCCGCCGAGCAAGACCGCTGCCAAGACCAAATAGATGAAAAGCGCAAGCCAGTACCTCTTCGCGAGCAGCCATATCGGCGCGAAGAGCAAGGCGGTCCAACTCAACCCGTCCTTGACGAAAACTAGCCCTTCAGCCCGTTCGACGGGATCGAACGAGTTTTCCTGAGGTTCGTGAACGGTATAGGCAACCACGCTGTTTGATGCTCCAAGTCTGCTTGGTATGGGCAACATTGGCTAAAGGGTTCCTTTCGTCGAGGGCACGCGATCACCCTGGCGGGGATCGGACTGAATAGCCTGACGCAAGGCCCGGGCCAAACCTTTATAGCAGGTCTCGGCGATATGGTGGCTGTTGTCTCCATAGATGTTGGTAACGTGACACGTGATGCCAGCGTTCTGCGCGAAGGCCTGGAACCATTCACCGAATAACTCGGTGTCGAGGTCGCCGACCTTGTCGCGTGGGAATTTGACCTGCCAGACAAGAAACGGCCGTCCCGAGACGTCGACGGCGACCCTCGTCAGGCACTCGTCCATGGCAAGGTGAACGTCGGCGTAGCGGCTAATTCCCTTCTTGTCGCCGAGAGCCTGTTTGAAGGCCTGGCCCAACGCGATGCCGCTATCTTCGGCGGTGTGGTGGGCATCGATGTGCAAATCACCTTTGGCTTTCAGCTTGATGTCGACCAGCGAGTGACGCGCCAGCTGCTCCAGCATGTGGTCGAGGAATCCAATCCCGGTATTGATCTCGTAGGAGCCAGTACCATCAAGATCAATCTCTACGGAGATTTCGGTTTCCTTGGTCGTGCGGTTGAGCTTGCTTGTTCGTTTTGCCGGTGCGCTCACGGTAAGAATTCCTTAAAATTCGGGCCGGCGCTGGCACCTGAAGTCAGGACGAAGGCCGACGGGTGAGGTTTTCTGGCCGGTTAAGATGCTGCGTGTATCAGCTTGCGGGGCCAATCACCAGCTCTCAACATTGCGTTCAAAGCCACCGCGCGGCAACCTTGACATGCTCACCATGAGCGCCCTTATCGAGCAGCTATGAACATGAACGACGACGAAAGTGGGATGTCCGCTGCTCAAGGCTGGCACGCCACAACCATCCTCACCGTACGCAAAAATGGACGGGTCGTTATCGCCGGTGACGGCCAGGTCAGTCTTGGCCAGACAGTGATCAAGTCCAACGCGCGCAAAGTTCGCCTACTTGGCAAGGGCGATGTCATCGCCGGTTTCGCCGGAGCGACTGCGGATGCTTTCACGTTGTTTGAGCGGCTGGAAACCAAGTTGGAGCAGTATCCCGGGCAGCTAATGCGGGCGGCCGTCGAGCTCGCAAAGGATTGGCGGACAGATCGCTATTTACGCCGGCTTGAGGCGATGATGATCGTAGCGGACATGAACACTACGTTGGTTTTGACCGGTACAGGTGACGTGCTTGAACCGGAAGCGCACGTCATGGGGATCGGTTCGGGTGGCAACTATGCGTTGGCGGCCGCGAGGGCGCTACTTGATCAACCGCTTGATGCGGAACAGATCGCGCGCAAGGCGATGGGGATCGCGGCGGAGATTTGCGTTTACACAAATACGT
>JAUWFF010000185.1 GCA_030607105.1 Filomicrobium sp. | reverse complement strand
AACTGCGGCCATAGCTCCGGCACGGGTCCATCGAGCACCGAAAGTGCGTTCCTCAACAACGGGTCATAACCAGGCGCGGGCTTGCCACGCTTTTCATTGAACCACTGCCGCGCCACCTCTTCCCAGATACGGTCGTCAATCTCCGGGAAACTGCGCTTGTTCACGTCACGCGCGATGTTGGTTGCTTCCGTCCAGTCCCGCGGCAGCGGCACGCGCCCGACATAGCTTGCTATGCGCATCAATCCATCGCGTTCGATCACGGGCCCGATATCGTTGAGCACCACAAGACTGATGGTGGATGGCTGCGCGGCGGCCATCAGCATAGCGACAAGACCTCCGCGCGACGTGCCGATAACGGCAACGTCCTTCAGTTCCGCGAACGTCAGGAAATCAATAACGTCAAGCGCCTCCACCGGAACCGCATAGTTCTTCCAATTGCGATCCCAATCCGACTTTCCGCGCCCGCGATAGTCGAGCGTATAGACAGGCCGCGCACGCGGGCCTTGCGACAGGCAACTCGCTAGATCGTGAAAATCCCGGCTGTTGCGCGTCAATCCAGCAAGGCAAAGAACTGGTTTCCGGCTCGAGCCAGGCGCCAGATAATGTCGTGCATAAAGACGTAGTCCATCCCGAACACGGAGACTAAGCTCCCGGAAGTTGGCATCAGAGCCCATTCTTCTCGCCCTTAACTTACTTCGTTGTTCCGCTTTCGCCCCCACCCGGGCCAAGCGGCGCATCAATTTCCCTTAATTTTACTGCCCAGAGCTCATTTGCAGCCACCTCGAACCCGGAGCATGACGCTTGCTTGCTGCGCGGCGTGACTTGGCCCGCTGCATGTCTTGCTCCAGCCGCAAGGGTTCGCTTTCCCCAAGTCGAGCCCGATACATCTGAATATTGGACAGCACCTTCGCAACATACTTCCGCGTCTCCCGAAACGGGATGCGCTCAATCCAATCGACCACATCAATCCGGCTATCGCGCGGGTCTCCGAATAATCCGATCCACTGGCGAGCCCGCCCCGGTCCCGCATTGTAGCCGGCAAGGCCCAGTACGTAGGAGCCGCGGAATTCCGCCATTCGATCGGCGATATATGCCGAAGAAATCATGGTGTTATAGGATTCATCCGTCAGCAGCCGCTTGATATTGCATTTCAGCTTGTAGTCACGACAGACATGTCGCGCCGTAATCGGCATCACCTGCAAGATGCCGCGCGCGCCCGCACTGGAAACTGTCTGCGCGTTGAACTCGCTCTCCTGCCTTGCCACCGAAAGCAAGAAGGCCGGCTCCGGCGGTTTGCGCAGCGGTTTGTATTCTGGAAACCCGTGCAGTGGATAGCCGTAGTAGATGAGGTTCATCCCACGCCCAATCGCCTTCTTGCCGATGCGCAACGACTGCTGCGTGTCTCCGAGAGCCCGGGCCAGATGCGCCACGAGTGCCACTTCCGCTTCACTTTGGAGGCGATTGCCAAGGTTCGCCAGAAACGGCCTTGAAATCGAGCGGCCGACCTTTGCCCGCTCCGCGATGACCGCCGCCTTTGCTGCATCAAGCCCCTGAAAGCGGTTGACCTGATCCGCCGTGGGCACCCTGGGAGGCACAATCTTGATATCGAGCGGTCCCTGATTGAGTTTTTGACGAGCCAGATGGGCGTGGAACGTATCAACCTGCCGCGCAAAGGCGTTTCGATAGTAATTCTCGGCTTCGGCAGTATCGCCGCCAGCCTCGTAGGCTCGACCCAGCCAATATGCCGACTTAGACCGGCTGAGCGGACCGTCCGCATTATCGTGCATGACTTTGAAATGCGTTTTGGCTGCTTTCACATCGCCGAGGTATCGCAAGGCCAGCCAGCCCGCCAGGAAAGCTTGGTCATTGCGAGGGTTAACACTCAGTCCTTTGGGCCTTCGCACCAAGGCATATGCAGTCTTGAACTTGCGCCCCTTCATCGCTGTGTAGGCCTTGCTGCGAACCTTCGGCCAGGTTGCATCTGCGTTTGTGAGCCTTCCCTTCGTCCACCGCTTGAGGTCTGCGGCGCTGACAAAATCGCTGAGCCGCTCTGCGAGTTCTTTTTTCTTCACCGAACGGAACTTCCCCTCGCGCCACGCTTTGCGGGCGAGTTTCCGAGCTTCGCTGCGCCGCCCTGACTTTGCCAAAGCCACCGCCAGGGCAACCTGACCGACCTCTGATTCCGGTTCGATTTCCTTAAAGACCTCCAGCGTGGTGTTCGTGTCGTTAAGCTTCAGCAGCTTTTCTTCCAGCTTCTCGATCAGCAGCCAGCGATTGGGCCAAAGAGGGTTTTCAGCGAGAAACGTCCGGTACTGGGAGATACCGCCGTGGCCGCGCCGCAGCAGTATCCAGTGAGCGAGTTTGACCGCCACGGGATCATTGATCGTATCCCGGAAGGCCACGGCGTCCGCGAACCTTTTTGCGTCCGCGGCCTTTTTCACGGCCCGAAGTTTTTCTCCATCTCGGGCGTCTACAGCCGCCTTGAGCAACGGTCGAACGAAACCGTCGAAGCGCTTGTTGTGCTTAGCTTCCACATCCGACACGACCTTGGGCAGCCTCAGCACACCGGAAGCGGCCCTCGCCGCCTTGATAGCCTCAATGTCGCGCTTCGGATTTTCACCGGGTGTTGGCGGCGACTTCGCGAATGCGAAGCCAGGCCAGGCGGTGAGGCAGTAAACAAACGCAAAGCCACCAAGGCTGACGAAACGAAAGCGCCGCACACGCAAAGCAATAGCCACAATTACGTTCATGATGTCTGTCACCAGGATACTCACCGCAAGCTGCTTCGCTTGCGGGCTTAAGTTGACTCGCCTAATGTCGGCGGACAATCACGCCGGCAAGCACCGCGCCCTTGACTGAAACCAAATTGCGCGGAACCTACCAACACGGGACCTCCGTAACAAGAATTCGGACGACTGTGGCGCCGGCAAGGAGCTGCGGAGAGCGCTCTATCACGAAATCACGGGATCTGCCCCCGGGAAGGCCCAATCAGGAGGGGAAATCACGGTATGTTCAAGGGCTCCTACACGGCACTGATCACGCCATTCCGCAATGGTGTCGTCGATGAGGACGCATTCACGCGTATCGTCGAGTGGCAGCTGAGCGAAGGCACACATGGTCTTGTACCGGTCGGTACCACGGGCGAGAGCCCCACTTTAACCCACAACGAGCATAAGCGGGTTGTGGAACTTGCCATCCAGACAGCGGCCGGCCGGGTGCCCGTTGTTGCCGGAGCAGGCTCGAACTCGACTTCCGAGGCTGTTGATTTCGCCAAGCATGCCGAAGGCGCTGGCGCCAGCGGCCTGCTGGTCGTCACCCCTTACTACAACAAGCCGACGCAGGAGGGGCTGTACCAGCACTTCAAAGCAGTGAATGACGCCGTTGGCATCCCAATCATCATTTACAACATCCCGGGCCGCTCGGTGATCGATATGTCAGTCGCGACGATGACGCGACTGTTTGCGCTGCCCAATATTGCAGGCGTAAAGGATGCCACTGCCAACATGGCCCGCGTCTCCCAGCAGCGCATGGCGATGGGACCGGACTTCAATCAACTTTCAGGTGAGGACGCCACCGCTCTGGGCTTCATGGCACACGGCGGACAGGGCTGCATCTCTGTCACGTCCAACATCGCTCCCCGTTTATGCGCGGAGTTTCAGAACGCATGCCTTGCCGGTGATTACGCCAAGGCACTGCAGCTTCAGGACCAGCTCATGCCGCTCCACGAGACGCTCTTCCTTGAAACTAATCCATCGCCGGCCAAGTATGCGTTGTGGCGGCTTGGGTTTTGCGAAGCTGAGGCCCGCCTGCCGCTTGTACCGCTGCAGGACGCCACCAAACAGGCTGTCGAAAAGGCAATGATCAAGGCGGGACTCATCACGGCCGAAGCTGCAGCCTAGAGTGTAATCAGTTGAGGTGGCAGCTCTTCGCTTCCCCCGAAGGCCTCAATTACACTCTAAAACAAAAACTTGGAGCAGGCGCGGGCGCCGACAGCGGTTCCACCTGAGCCAGACATGCAATAGCCCGGGACACCGGCACGGCGGCTGGCACTATTGGCCGCTGACAATCAACGACAACCATTTTGTGAAGGCGCTGGCGAAATAATGGCGGCCAAAACAGATGGCGGCCGCCGGCTCATCGCCGAGAACCGAAAGGCCCGCCACTCATATTCAATAGGAGAGACTTACGAGGCCGGTATTTCGCTCACCGGCACCGAGGTTAAATCCCTGCGCAACGGGCAGGCGAACATAGCCGAGAGTTATGCCTCAATCGAGAATGGCGGCATCTGGCTGATCAACGCATATATCCCTGAGTATCAGGGTGCC
>JAUWFF010000295.1 GCA_030607105.1 Filomicrobium sp. | reverse complement strand
TTTGTCTTCATGACCAAGGTCCGGCCGGCTCAGATTTTCGCGTTCTCGACGGCAAGTTCAAACGCGACGATCCCGATCACCTTCCGCTGTGTCACTCAGCGGATCGGTGCTGATAACTCAGTAGCCTCCTTTACCGTCCCGTTCGGCGCGACGATCAACATGGATGGTACGGCCATCATGCAAGGCGTCGCGACGGTCTTCCTGGCCAACGTCTACGGGATTGAGCTTGGGATATTCGGCTACTTGACGGTGATTGGACTTGCGGTGCTTGCCTCGATCGGTACGGCAGGCGTTCCTGGTGTGGGGCTTGTGATGCTGACGATGGTGCTCAACCAGGTCGGCCTGCCAATTGAGGGCATCGCTCTGATTCTCGGTGTTGACCGCCTTATGGATATGATCCGGACCGTTGTTAACATCACGGGTGATGCGGTCGTTTCCTCGATCGTAGCCAAGCGAGAAGGCAAGCTCGATATGGATGTCTTCAATGATCCAGACGCTGGCGTGCTGACTGGCGACGAGCTTGAGATCGATCTTGAAGCCGAGGCCGCGCTTGCTGATGCCGCGCGGCCGCCTCACGACTGACGGGGCATCTTCCAGTAGGCAACAATAGGTCGAGTGTTCTATACGGCGCTGCGGCATCGCTTTGCGCTGCAGGACAAGTGATTGCTGCCGTGGTGGTTCTGCGCATTTTTGGTTGATCTCATTGTTCCCGAATACGAAGCTGCAGGTATCAGCTACGCGGGCTCGTCGCTTTGTGGGCGCGCCGGTTGCTGTGCAGGAGCTGCGGTTTCGCTTCAAAGCGACGTGGCGCTCTTTTGAGATAGGGAACATTGCGTGGTCGGGATTGGGGCGAGTTATGCGGTGCGTATTTTGTCTTTTGATGAGTTTGGTGTTTGCAGCGCCACTTTACGCAAAATCTCCGTGGCCGGCATCGAACGGTACGCCGCCCGCGAACTGGGCGGGAGCTGTCTTTCATCCAAATTTTGAATTTCCAACAATACCGGCGGCGGTGCAGCGCCTCCCTTGGGACGGTGTCGATTTTCGCGCGGCCCCCGAAGTCTATTTAAAGGCGGTCTTGTCCTACATCCTTGAAGGAATGGACACGACGACGTGGGATGGAAGGACAAACACCGTCCGTCAGTGGTATCACGCACCATGGATGCATGAGGGTTTCAACGGGCGTGAGTTCATACATGGACTGACGCGTGAACGTTCGTCGAGAAAAGGCGAACTGGGTGCGGGCCAGACAAGGTGCTACCAGAACTGGTCGGTGGCCATTGCCAACCCGGCCGGCGGGTACGCCTATGGTCAGGTTTGGGGAAACGGCACGGCTCTGCCTGATCCGCGCAATTCTCTGTTTGGGCAAGGCACGGTCTTCGTCAAGCTTCTGTTCACACAAGCGCCTGCTAGCGAGGTTTCTTTACTGGAAGGGGCGCCGGAATGGGAAGCCAATATTCACGACCCGTCTGACCTTTACCCGCCGAACAGTGCAGACGCATGCCCGAGCAACAGAGGCCGCCGTTTCCCGCAGAAGGTCCGCCTGCTCCAATTCGATGTCGCTGTGCGTCATGATGCCCGCGAGGTAGCGAAGGGTTGGGTCTACGGCACCTTCGTTTATGACGGCCGGATTGCCGGAGACGATGCTTGGGCCAAGTTGAAACCTGTCGGCCTAGCCTGGGGTAATGATCCTGCCTTGACCGATTCTGCGGCTGCAAAAGGTGCCCAGCCCAAGGAGAGCATCGTTCTATCGGATTTTGGTCTTGGCAGGCATTTCGGGCGCGGAGGGCGCATGAATGGTCCAATCGACAATCAGAAGTCGGCCTGCCTTTCGTGCCACGGCACCGCCCAGTATCAGTCAATTGCCCAAGTAGTTCCGCCTGACGATGCGCCGGAAAAGGATGTCTTGTGTTGGTTCAGGAACCTCCCGCATGGAATCGCTTTCGGGTACGGCCCTGATAAGGACCATGCTTGCGGGGCTTTTCCAAAGACCGGTGTGGTATCAACCGATACGTCTCTTCAGATCGCAATTGGTCTGAAGAATTACGCGCATGCGACTGGCGCGCATCTGCCCACGGCGCCAGAGGCCATTCCTTCAGAAATGCAAGTTGTTGAAGCTCGGCGCGCAGCCAGGGCTCTCGAGAATTGGCGGGCACTTTCAGTCGTCCGGCGCTCGTGGATTTTGGAACGCACTGTAATAGACCGGGGCGTATTGATAATGCCAATCCATAGAGGCGGCACAGACCTTTCCGACGATCGCTTTACGCCAGAAGAGAGTAACGGTCGAACCTTGGATACCAAGTGATCGAAGTGGTGCATGCAGTTGAAAGCTTGGACCCAGTATGACGACCAAGACGGCACGTTTTTACCGAAGTTTCCAGTTGGAGTTGCCTACCAGACTTGGGCCTAGGGACGTTGAAATCATTCGTCTTTCCACCTGCTCGGTGTCAAACAAAGAGGTCAGAACATGTCAATTGATCCGAGCGTGCGTCTAAGCAAGGGTGCTGCAGATGATCTTGAGAAGGCGAGTCTTGAAGCCGTCTACAAGAGCCTTGGAACGACGCCCCAGGGGCTGACATCCGATGAGGCGACGCGGCGGATTGAAAAGTTCGGCCGCAACGAGCTGCTCGACAAGGAAGTCAGCGACCTTGAAAAGTTCCTGCGGTTCTTCTGGGGGCCTATCGCATGGATGATTGAGGCTGCCGCCATCCTTTCCCTTTTGATGGGGCATTGGTCGGATCTTGCTATCATCCTCGTGCTGCTTTTCTACAATGCCATTTCGGGATTTTGGCAAGAGCGCAAGGCGTCGGATGCTTTGGCTGCATTGAAGGCGGGCCTGGCGCCGAAAGCAACGGTACTTCGCGATGGCAAGTTCGTCTCCATGGATGCTGTCGAGGTTGTCCCAGGTGATGTGTTGCGGATCAAGTTGGGAGAGGTCGTGCCCGCTGATGTGCGGTTCATCGATGGCGAGTACATCAGCATCGACCAGGCTGCACTGACCGGCGAATCCCTGCCGGCAAGCAAAAAGATCGGTGACATAGGATACTCGGGCAGTATCGCCAAGAAGGGTGAGATGGGTGCCGTGGTGATCGGCACGGGTAACAATACGTTCTTTGGCCGCACAGCGAGCTTGGTGGCTAGCGCTGGCGGCGGCGCTTCGCACACTCAGAAAGCGACAGCCCAAATTGGAGACTTTCTCATCTTCACCTCGGTGATCCTGGGCATCATCCTCGTGGGTTTTCTGCTTTACCATGACATTGTGGTTGAGACGGCCTGGCATTGGTCAGAGTTGGCGGATATCGCCCGCATGGTGCTGGTGTTGTTGATTGCTTCAATTCCTGTGGCGATGCCGACGGTCATTACCGTCACCAACTCTCTGGGCGCCCAGCAGCTGGCGAAGAAGAAGGCCATTGTTTCGAGGTTGGAGGCCATCGAGGA
>JAUWFF010000347.1 GCA_030607105.1 Filomicrobium sp. | reverse complement strand
GTTACTTCATCGTGGCCAAAAATGCAGCTGCCCAGCCGCGATCGCGGCATCTTTGTCGTCCAACATTTGCAGGCACGTTGCGTAGGGTTTCATAACCCAGCGGTTCGCCCTGCCCTCACAGCTCCCGGTCCGGGCGGTCTTTTAGGCGAAAAAGCACTGCGTAGACCACAAGAACTATGCCTTGGGCAACGATCGTGAGTGAAAAAGCCGTATCTCCAGCTTGGTCAACCGTCGAACCGACAGGGAACTTGGCGCCGCCGGGGTTTTACTAGTTGAGATCGCATGTTTTTCAGGGAGCCTTGAACTTCCTGTTTTTGATCAAAGTGGACAAGGGGGACCTCGGACTACCGCGGCTCAGGCATGTTTCGTTTTGCAGCCGAAAGCGGACACCGCGATTCTATTACTGGCTCGGGTACGGTAATGCCCGCGACGATGGACCCGCGACCGGCGAGTGCGCTTACTAGGTGCTTACTGGCAAGATGTGGGGGGGAAGTGAAGTTCTGCTAACTTTATGATAACCGTGGTGGAGCCGAGGGGAATCGAACCCCTGACCTCCGCAGTGCGATTGCGGCGCTCTCCCATCTGAGCTACGGCCCCGGCCGGGACGGCAGATTTAGTGACGAGCCCGTCATGTTGTCAAGGAACCGCGGGCGCAGGCTGGTTATGGGCCTTGTGCGCACTTGCCGACTGCGCGGCGCGGGGCTACACGTCGATCCAGGAAACAAGATAGATTGGCGGGCCCAGGCGGAATGATCGAACTGCTCACCTTCATTAGCTACCTCATCACGCTCTATGTCTATGTCATCCTGGCGATGGTGATCATGAGCTGGCTCATTAGCTTCGGCGTGATCAACGGTTACAATCCAACCGTGCGGGCCATCTATGATGCTCTGCGTGCATTGACCGAGCCGCTGTTGCGGCCCATTCGACAAGTGATGCCGGACCTTGGCGCCGTCGATATCTCGCCGGTGGTCTTGCTTCTTGGCTGCATGTTCGTGCAGAGCGTCGTTATCCCGAATATTGCCAGGCTGGTCGGTTGATTGCTTGCCGCGATCCCTGGCTGGCGGTCGATGGTGGGGTCCGTCTGCGGGTCCGGGTGACGCCGAAGTCTTCGACCGCGGCTGTCTTGGGCCTGTGCGAGACGGCGGAGGGAAAGGCCCTGCAGGTGAAAGTCCGTGAGGTTCCGGAGAATGGAGCGGCCAATGCGGCCGTTCAAAAACTCATTGCAGGGTGGCTTGAGCTGCCGAAATCGTCCGTGGTGCTGCGATCGGGTGCGAAATCGCGCGTCAAGTTGCTGCATGTCCAAGGAGATTCCTCTATTTTAGTAGGAAGGCTTCGCGCGGAGCTCTCCAAAGCTGGGGCCGATTAGTCTCATCGCGCTTCCTTCTGCGTAACGACAATCAGACACAACACTACGAGAGAGGAAACTTCGAGCATGTCGGGTGCACGCATTATCGATGGCAAGGCCGTTGCAGCACAGGTTCGCGCTGATCTCAAAGGCAAAGTCGAGGCGTTGAAGGCCGCGCACGGGTTTACGCCCGGTCTTGCGGTGGTTCTTGTGGGTGAGGACCCTGCCAGTCAGGTTTATGTGCGCAACAAGGGTCAGCAGACCAAAGAAGTCGGTATGAACTCCATTGAGCACAAGTTGCCGGCGGAGACTTCCGAAGCGGATCTGCTGGCGCTGGTTGACGCGCTCAATAAAGATCCAGCCATCAACGGAATCCTGGTGCAACTGCCGCTGCCCAAGCACGTCAATGCCGAGAAGGTCCTGAATTCCATCGACCCGGATAAGGACGTCGATGGATTCCATCCTGTGAACGTCGGCCGGCTGTGGGTTGGCGAACGGGCGCTGGTGCCGTGCACGCCAACTGGCTCGCTCATCCTGGCCAAGTCGGTGCAGGAGAGCCTGTCCGGCATGGATGCGGTGATCATTGGGCGATCGAACATCGTCGGCAAGCCGATGGCCGCCTTGCTGCTTCGGGAGAACTGCACAGTGACGGTAGCGCACTCGCGCACGAGGGACATTCAAAGCGTGGTGAAGCTGGCCGATCTGGTGGTCGCGGCCGTTGGGATCGCTGAGTTCGTCAAGGGCGATTGGATCAAGCCCGGTGCGATTGTCATCGACGTTGGAATCAATCGGGTGGAAGTCCCGGGCGGCAAGGCAAAGCTCAAAGGTGACGTTGCTTATGAGGAAGCTGCGGCGGTGGCGAGCGCCATTACGCCAGTGCCAGGCGGAGTAGGCCCAATGACCATCGCCTGCCTATTGAAGAACACGCTGCAGGCTGCACAGATGCAGCGGGGAATCGAGGTCACCGCCTAGATAAATCGAGGTTTTTCAACGTGCCTACCATTCGGCCCTAAGCGGCCTGGGCTCTATCAGCGTCTCGCCGTGATCTGAGAGCTCTTCAGTATGATCCAGAGTGCGGCGATGCTTTCGGCGATCAGTCCGGATCGATGCCGGCGCTGGCGTCTTCTGCGTTGCGAAACGTCGCTGTCCGCATGGGGCCCGGTTTGGTCAGTTCGCATCGCCCGCGGCCCGACGAAGTATGAGCCCGAGCTCGTAGACCCGCTTTCGCGGTACGCCGAGTTCATCGGCGACGGCTTTGGCGCCGTCCCGAAGCGACATTTCGGAGAGTGCTGGCAAAAGCCGCGATTCGATTTCATCGTCGGAAGGCTCGGTTTCCAATGGCGGGCCGATCACAATCACGATCTCGCCTTTGATCTGGTCACGGCCTTGGAACTCGGTTGCGAGCCCGTTCAGATCATTGCGAACGAATTCCTCGTTTAGTTTGGTGAGTTCGCGTGCAAGGGCGGCCTTGCGGTTACCTAGTCCTTCAGCGAGATCGCCCAGGGTTCCGGCGACGCGAGAGGGTGACTCGAATACGATGAGCGTGCAGGGAAGCGTCGCCAGCTCGCTGATCCTTGCTTTGCGTGCGTGCATTTTTGCCGGCAGGAAGCCCGCGAACAGGAAGGTGTCGGTTGGCAATCCTGAAGCGACGAGTGCCGCAAGTGGGGCGGATGGACCTGGAATAC
>JAUWFF010000013.1 GCA_030607105.1 Filomicrobium sp. | reverse complement strand
GGCCATACCAGCGTTTGCTTTGGTCACTTTGCCGGTCTTGCCGCTTGGGTGGGTGGCGCCAGCTCATTCGGCCAAGCTTATGGCGCAGGAGGAACGCACGAAAGGGGGCTCGTATTCGCGGGCAACAGTAACCGAAGGCGGGCGACCCAATGGTTCGTCGGCGAGACCGCAGCGACTAATCTGGAGAGCAAAGATATCAAGGGCGACTTCGAAGCGTCGGCCCGTACCACGTTCGCTTTGAGCAATCGAACATTGAACTGCGCCGGCGGCACTTCACGCGCGGGCGTGCTTCTAATTACTACCGGAAACACGCCCACTATCGCCACTAACTTCCTGGCTAGAACTTGTAACTGATGCCGGCACGGACCGAGTGAATATCAGAATCATCCCACTTGAAGTTCGCTCTGAGCGGAGCGCCTGCCGAGTGCCGTGCTGAAGCGGATACCCCGTCGAAATTGTAATACAGGTACTCGCCCCTGATCACCCAATTTTTGTTCATCGCCCATTCAAGACCACTACCGAGGACGTAACCTGTCGTCGTCTTAGAGAATGACGTCGAGGCCCTCGACAGTCCCGTGAGGGTCTGCGTCGCTGAGTAATCAGCTTCCTGCCACGCAACGCCGCCGGTGAAGTACCACAAAGCCATAGGCGAAATGTTGTAACCAACGCGGCCGCGCAAACTCGCAAGCCAACGAACGTCCCTCGACCATCTATGACCGCGTGGAGCCACTACGACGCCGGCAGGACTTACATCCGGAGCCGTCGCGGCTCCATCCAGGCTGGTCCAGCTCCAATCACCCTCAGCACCGACGACCCACTTCGGCGCGACCGTCCAATTGTAGCCGGCGTGCACGCCACCGATGAACGAACTCGCATCAACATTGCCGGCGCCCGGGCGCTGAAAACACAGGCCTGCCGGCGTACATTTGCTGGAGACGTCCGCACCGCGAGCCCAAGCCCCGCCGATATCGCCGCCCATGTAGAAGCCAGCCCACCTAAACGGCGATACAGGAGATACATAGGGAGCGGGGTCGTTTTGAATGCCGCCCCCATAGAGATCTGCAGCATGCGAGGTCATCGACCCTGATACAGAAAGCAGAAACCCAACAACTGCAACAGACAAACGACGCATTTTCTAAACCCTTCAAAATCCGAATGAAAAGCATCCTGAGCCACGTACAACGCGACAATGCTGCGTGGGTTAGCATCAATAAGTGGCGCTCAGAAGTTGCGCGATGGCCACTTCCACAGAATCCCGACCCTTGAAACTAGATCAATAAAACCAGATGCGAATCAGCAACACGCTTCTCCGTCTTCGGCATGACGTGCCACTCAAAACAGTTGCCCTCAATGTTTCCGCCGGTGGCCCCTCAGCGACCTCGACCAATTGCGGGTCTATATCCCGCTTCGTGTGGGGAAACGGGTGTCGTGAGAGGACATCACCGCATGGGAGGCATAAGCGCACGCGGGGTGCTATCCGAGGCAGGCATACTTGTTTGCAGGGAACCAGCGGTCACCCGCCATCAGCAATTGCCCAGCCAACGCTTGCGTAGCGTCACGGCAATGCGCTCGCGTGTTGTCGTTTGAGGGCATCCGCGATGCGCGTTCGTCGCCTTAGAATAGCATCGCAACGCACACTGTCACCCCACTGAAGCACCCAGGATTTTGCTACCTTGAGGATTTCTGGGGCGTCGGCCGAGTTGCCACAGCCCAACAGATCATGGCGACCCCGCGAGGATTCGAACCTCGGACCTGATGATTAGAAGTCATCTGCTCTATCCAGCTGAGCTACGGGGCCGGGACGCCGCAAGCGCCGAGGTTCTTAGCATAGGCCCTGGTCTTTCGCGAGCGGGGTCAGAGGACGCCTGGAGGGGCCTCAATGGGTCCACTTGCCGATCCGGCCGAACTTGAAATTATCGGCGTAGGACTTGCGAACAGGCTTGCGCAGTTTCGGCTCCACAATGCGGAACGGAATGCCGCTGCGTTCGGCGTAAGCGATCGCCTCTTCCTTAGTGGCGAACTGCAAGCGGATCTGGCTTTTCATGTCGCGCGATGAGGTCCAACCCATAAGCGGCTCGACTTCGCGAGCGGCCTCGGGCTCGTGCTCCAAAACCCACTCCTTGGTGCACGCCCAACCGGACTGCATCGCCGTCTTGGCGGGCCTGTAAATGCGGGCGACCATTTTGATCCTCGTCCTCAGATCTCGTCGATTTGGCTATTCCTCGAACGCCTCAACATTCCGAAAATTGGTCGGGGCGAGGGGATTCGAACTCCTGACCCCCTGCTCCCAAAGCAGGTGCTCTACCAGGCTGAGCTACGCCCCGACGCTGTCCGCCACGATTGCAACGAACCGGCGTTAACAGGTGACGCTTCGCGGACTTAAGGTCAAGAGGCAGATGCCTGCTGAAGCCGTTTTTGTCCAGATGACGGAGTGGCCCAGGCGAGCATTCGCGGCCGGGCTGGCCCCAGGTTTGCCGGTTAGGTGCGATGAGCGGGCTCAGTCAAGATTAGTAGCCTGCGGCAGAGAACCCCTGACCCTGAGCCCGCAATTTTCGTGCGCGGGGACCACAAGCTGTCCCGATGGCAGAAGGTCAGCGACCGGTATCGAAAAGGGGGTGGTGAACCTTGTCTCCCGGCGCGATCCCCAAGCGTTTAGCGTCGCCACCGGCGATCTCGAGGACGGCCTTAACCGGGCCCTCAGATTTGATGATGCGCTCGGAAAAGGGCTCGGTCATCGCTGCTACGCGGTGAATTTCGCCATCAGCCTTGATGAACAGCATGTCGAGCGGGATGTACGTGTTTTTCATCCACATACTGACCTCCTGCTCCTCATCGTAAGGAAACAGCATGCCACGCCCGTCGGCCAGACTACGCCGGTACATCAGCCCAAGCGCCTTTTGACGCGGGCTTCTCGCTACCTCGATCATGAAGCTCAGTGGCGCAGGTCCTGAGGCGGTCGTTATCGTCAACTGCTCAAGCTCGGCATCGGCATGGACCAGCGGGACTTGCCACAACGCCGCGAAGACAGCGAGTAGGAACGCAAACAGGGCCGTTGGTACGGCCCTGCGTGTCAATGAGCTGTGGTGGCTGGTTGAAGCCACAAATCGTGCGTCAGTGGGACGAAGGAAAGCCGCTTGTCGGCTGCACGCCATCCGGGCGAAGTTCGGCTGCCATGCATCCTTTCTCGCCATAACCATAACGTACCTGCACAATCTGACCGGGTCTTAGCTCGGTAAATCCGAAGCGACGGAGCGTTTCCATGTGGCAGAAGATATCGGGTGTTCCCTCTCCGCGGGTCAAGAACCCAAATCCGCGGACCCGATTAAACCACTTGCATACTGCCCGTTCCCAGTCGCTCTCAGGCTGCACGATAACGTGCGTTCTTTGCGGCAACTGGCTGGGATGGATGGCTGTTGATTCGTCCATCGACAAGATGCGGAAAGCCTGCAGGCCCTTGGGCCGTTTCATCGCCTGGCAATGAATCCGCGCACCCTCATACGCGGTCTGGTATCCACCGGCTCTGAGACATGTGACGTGAAGCAGGATATCCCCTAGACCATTATCTGGCACGATAAATCCGTAACCCTTTGAAGCATCGAACCATTTAATTGAGCCTGCGACTTCAAAAACTTCAAGTCCGGCTTTTTGTAGATTTTCTAGTGTTTCTTCACTCGAAAGGTCTGCGATATCGAGTTCAGAAGGGATAGTGGAATCAGCCATGAGTACCCCCGCGATACTGGCTTACGTTAGCTACAAAACTTTATTTTATACACTTCCCAAAGGCCCGTCGTTTGATGCCCTCTCCCGACTCAACGCTCGGAAAGTGAGAAAACCATAGCAGACCTGACACAAAGGAAAAGAGGAAAACCGTCAAAACAATCATGGCTTTGCACAAGTACCGGAGGCCGTGCTCAAGCCATTGATATAAATGAATATTTAATCAACATCCGCGCTCGTTTGTCGAGCACAAATCTGTCTGTCGTGCATCTCGGCAACACACTCAATACAGAGAATTGCGGCTGAAATAGGCAACTTTTGATTCGGCTGTTTCTATTGGCGAGGGCGAATCACAAGAGATGGTTTCGACAACTTCGAATTGAAGATCGAGAAGTTTTTCCGAAGGGAGAGCTTCAAAGCCACGACCACCGAACAATACAATCTATGAACGGACGGAATGACCAAACTCGCAAGCGGCGATGTAACATCGCGAAATAGTCACTTGATCGACACCGAACTCACAGACCACAGATCGCATATTTGACGACGCCGCGTTCGATCAATTCGTCGATTAGGCTCGCTATCTCATAACCAGATAGCTCTAGAGAACGGAAACACTGCTTACCGAATGCAAACGCAGGATTCCGACGCGGGAGGCACTGGGCGATCGCATCCGCCTAGGATAGGGTCTCGGTGCAGGACAGTCGATCAAGGAAGTATGCACAATGCGCTATCTACACACAATGGTCCGCATCACCGATGTGGATGAAAGTTTGAAGTTCTACTGCGACGTGCTCGGTATGCGGGAGATGCGTCGAGTAGATAACGAGAAAGGGCGATTCACACTGATCTTCCTTGCGGCCCCTGAAGACCGGCGCAGAGCCGCCGAAGACATGGCACCGATGTTGGAGCTTACTTACAATTGGGACCCTGCAACTTACCCCTCTGGTCGGAACTTCGGTCACCTAGCCTACGAGGTTGATGATATCTATGCGACCTGCCAACGCATCGTTGATGCTGGCGTCACCATAAACCGGCCACCTCGTGACGGACGCATGGCCTTCATAAGGTGCCCGGACAACATCTCAATAGAATTGCTGCAAAAGGGCGAGGCCTTGGACCCGCGCGAACCTTGGGCGTCGATGGAAAATACAGGGGAATGGTGAGTGATGCGGCACGGTCGATTACGCTGGGAAATGAAATAACAGAACAGATACTGTATAACCTCCTTACATCTATCTGTTATATCATTACAACCGCAAGACCTAATGACATCTATCAGAAGAATTACTTCAAAAAGCCTTCCGATCTGGAACTTACACTCTTGCAATCAGCAGTGTTCGGTGCTTAATAAATACTAAGTTGAGAGGGAATTCTGACCCGCCCAACGTCGAAAAAAATAACATTTTGAAAGGAGAAGAATATGAAGGTTTGGAGCAAGCCGCAGGTTCGCGAGCAGGAAGTCGGCCTTGAAGTAACCAGCTATCTTCCAGCCGAGATCGACATCATCTGATTGGTGTAATCGACCTTAACATGCTCTGCATGTCGAGGCGGTGGTCGAGCTCTCGGCCACCGTTTCTTATTTCGGGCCCGTTGCAGCAGGCCCGCAGTGACGACACGAGAACCTAATATAATCCGATGCTGATTAAAGTGTTGGGGTCCGCTGCTGGTGGCGGATTCCCGCAATGGAACTGTAATGGCCGCATGAGTTCGAGCGCCCGGCTTCGTAAGCCAGGGTTTTGTCCCCGCACACAGTCATCTCTGGCCGCTTCCAGTAATGGCCGGGACTGGGTGCTTCTCAATGCATCGCCTGATCTGCGCCAACAGATCAATGAGAACTCGGAACTCTGGCCGGCTGCTGATGGGCCCTTGCGCAGCAGTCCGATCAAGGCTGTTGTCCTGACGAACGGTGATGTCGACCATATCATCGGCCTGATCAATCTGCGGGAGGGGCAGCCGTTCTCGCTTTACGCATCGGACAGGGTGTTGGCGACGGTGAACGCCAACTCGGTGTTCAACGTGCTCAATCCGGAAAAGGTGGAGCGAATTGAACTGGCCTCAGATACGCCCACACCATTGACCGGGGCGGGAGTTGAACTCGGCCTCACGGTCGAGGCCTTCGATGTCCCGGGCAAAGTAGCGCTGTATTTGGAAGATGCCTCGAAGGGGGATTCCTTTGGCACTGAGACGGGGGACACCATCGGGCTCAAGGTCACCGACCAGGCCACCGGCAAATCATTCTTCTACATTCCGGGTTGCGCGGCCGTCGACGCCCCCCTCGCAGCCCGCCTAAAGGGGGCGGAACTCGTCTTGTTCGATGGCACGCTCTACACCGACGACGAGATGGTGTCGCAGGGGCTGTTGCCCAAAACAGGTCATCGCATGGGGCACATCTCGATGTCGGGCCCCGACGGATCAATCGCGGCGTTCGACAACCTGGATGTCGCGCGCAAAGTGTTCGTTCACATCAACAATTCAAATCCGGCCCTTAACGATAATTCGCCCGAGCGCAAAGCGATTGAGAGCGCCGGTTGGGTTGTTTCTTATGATGGTATGGAAATCAGCCTATGAGCTACAGCTATCCTGACGACGCAAGCATCCCCTCAGAACCTCTGAGCCGCGACGAATTCGAAGCTGCGATCCGCGCCGTGGGTGCGGAGCGCTATCACGACAAGCATCCGTTTCACAAGATGCTGCATGGCGGCGAATTGTCGAAGGAACAGGTGCAGGCGTGGGCCCTCAATCGTTACTGCTATCAGACGGCAGTGCCGCGCAAGGACGCCGCCTTGATGTCGCGGGTCCACGACAACGACCTGCGCCGTGAATGGATGCACCGGGTCGTCGACCATGACGGTCTCGACCGTGAGACCGGAGGCATTGAACGCTGGCTGGTGCTGACCGATGGTCTGGGGCTTGACCGCAATTATGTCACCAGCATGCGTGGGGCATTGCCGGCCACACGGTTCGCGGTGGAGGCTTATGTGCGATATGTCCGCGAAGAGCCCCTGGTTGTCGCTGTGGCGTCTTCCTTGACAGAATTGTTCGCGCCAAAAATCCACAAAGAGCGCATCGCCGGCATGCTGGAGAACTACGAATTCATCGACGAAAGCGTGATGACTTACTTCAAGCGTCGGCTGACTCAGGCACCACGCGACGCCGACTTCGCGCTTGAGTATATCAAACAGAACGCGAGGAACCGTATCGAACAGGAAGCCTGTGTCGACGCGGTACGTTTCAAGTGCAACGTACTGTGGGCGCAGCTTGATGCGCTGCATCATGCCTACGTCTGCGGACACATTCCACCAGGAGCATTCCGACCCGGGGAAATGAATGGCTGAACCGCAAACCCCCGCGCGCCTGATCGTGCAAGCCGACAGCGTTCTGAAGCTGCCGCGCCATATCAAATTGAGACATGACCCGGGGCGCGGGATTTATCTCATTCTGGCCCCTGAGCGGGTCTTCGAACCTGACGAAATTTCCGTCGAGGTCCTGAAACTTTGTGACGGGGAACGCTCCGTCACCACCATCGCGCAAGCATTGTCGGAGCAATTTCAGGCGCCCGCCGACGTGATCCTTGCTGACATTATCGAGATGTTACAGGACCTCGCAGACAAGGGAGTCGTAAAATCATGACCGATGCTCCGACGCTACCTCGCGAAGCCGACACGTCGAGTTCCGAAACCTGTGCTCGTGCGCCGGTCGGACTTCTGGCCGAGCTCACGCACCGTTGCCCACTGCAATGCCCCTACTGCTCGAATCCTGTCGAGCTTGAACGTTCCAATACGGAGTTGTCGACGGCCGAATGGCAGGATGTCATGCGCCAAGCCGCCGAACTGGGCATCCTGCAAGTCCACTTGTCGGGTGGTGAGCCGACCGCACGGCGAGATCTCGAAGACATTATCAAGACCGCCGCGGATGCAGGGCTCTACACCAATCTCATCACGGCGGGCGTCCTGCTCACAAAAGAGCGCCTGGCAAAACTGCAAGAGCTCGGTCTCGACCACGTGCAGCTGTCAATCCAAGATGTTGATGCCGCGAATGCTGACAGGATCGCTGCGTACAAGGGCGGCTCGGATAAGAAACGCGAAGTCGCAAAGTGGGTGCGAGAACTGGACATGCCGCTGACGATCAACGCGCCGCTGCATCGCCAGAACATCGACAATCTACCGGCGATCATCGACTACAGCGTTGAGGTGGGCGCGGGGCGTTTGGAAGTCGCGCACATCCAGTATTACGCTTGGGCACTGAAGAACCGGGCCGCTTTGATGCCTACGCAAGAAGCTTTCATGAAGACCGTTGAGATCGTAAACGAGGCGAAAGAACGCCTGAAGGGTATTCTCGTTTTCGACTTCGTCGTGCCCGACTACTACGCCAAATATCCTAAACCGTGCATGGGCGGCTGGGGACGCGGTGTCATGAATGTCACGCCGTCAGGCCGCGTGCTGCCCTGCCATGCAGCTGAATCGCTGCCGGGGCTCGAGTTCGATAATGTGCGCGACCGTCCGCTGGCGGACATCTGGCTGAAGGGCCAGGCGTTCGAAAAATTCCGTGGCACGGAGTGGATGAAGGAGCCGTGTCGATCTTGTTCGCGCAAGGAAATCGATTTTGGTGGCTGCCGGTGCCAGGCCTATGCACTAACAGGTGACGCCGCTAACACGGACCCGGCTTGCTCGCTGTCGCCGCATCACACGGATTGGGCCAAGGTGGCCGAACAGGAATCTCACAAACCAGCCCCCGAGTTTATCTACCGGCGCATGGGTAAAAGCGACACGGCAACAACTGGATAGTAGCTAGTCTCCCGACACTCCAGCCGCGACAATGACGCGCGATATTCAACAAAAGTCGGAAAGTCCTTATAAACCTGGTGCGCTAGGTTCACGCAGAGTTCACAAAGGACTTGCCACTGTGGTAGTTGACCGTGCTATCCGCATAAGTCGCGCAACGTACATTGAAATCCTAGTGAGGGAGAACGTCTTTCCATGTTGAGGACACTTCTAGCCATAGCCATGATTGCCGCTGTTCCGACGGTGGCGGCCGCTGACGTCGATCTTAAGAAAGGCAAAAAGGTCTTCCGCAAGTGCAAAGCTTGCCATGCTGTCGGTGAGAAGGCCAAGAACAAGGTCGGTCCGGAGCTCAACGGTATTATTGGCCGCGAAGCTGGCTCGGTCGAAGGCTATAAATACTCCAAAGCCATGCTTAAATCTGGGCTTAAATGGGATGAGGAAACCCTTGATAAGTACCTCAAAAAGCCCAAAGACCTGGTCAAGGGCACCAAGATGATCTTTGCGGGTCTCAAGAAAGAAAAGCAGCGCAAGAACCTGATCGCTTACTTGGCGACCTTTGACGCGGACGGCAAACAATCCAAGTAATCAGGTCGCTTTGAGTGAATGGCGACCGTCGCTGTTAGACGATGCATCAACGCCGCGCCCGATTTGCTGTGCGCGGCGTTTTTCATGCGATCGGCTCAACACCCTCTTTGTTTATTTCATCAAGCCACTGCGACACAGACTTTCCCTCGATCACGGCGTCGGGGGCGATATCCGCCAACGGGGCGAGTACAAACGCGCGGGCGGTGATGTGCGGGTGCGGCAAGGTTAACTCGGTGTCCGAGAAACTCGCATTCCCATAAAGGAGCACATCCAGGTCGATAAGGCGAGGCCCCCACTTTTCCGCGCGTTTGCGTCCCATCCGCTCCTCGGTCTCCAGGCACAGCCGCAGCAGATCACGAGGGTTTAGTTGGGTCGCAACGCCGATGCAGCCGTTGACGAACCAATCCTGATCGGTGTTGCCCCAAGGCGGTGTCCGGTAATCGCGGGAGCGCGCCAACAGGCGAACGTCGTCGTGTTCGGTCAGCAGTTTGATGGCGTGATCGATGTTGGAAATCTTGTCACCGATGTTCGAGCCCAACGCGATAAACGCGTCCGACGTGCTGTCATTATCGTTCAACGCGCGTCTCCAATGCGGGCTTCGATCAATCGTACTTAATGTAGGAGAAGCGCAAGTCGCCCTGCGGGGTTCCCTCAAGCGCGCCGCCTTCGGCTCTTGGCTGCCAGGATACGACGTCTTCGATCTTCCTGGCCAACTCAAGATCCTTCATGGTAATACCCTTCGCCGAATGGGTTTGCAGGCGCACCTCAACCCAGGCGTAAGAGGCTGTCAGATCGGGATGATGCCAGGCGGCCTCGGCCAAATGACCGACAGTGTTGATCACCATCAGCGTGCTCTTCCAGCCGGTCGTCTTGTAAGTCCGGCGCACCCAGCCATCTTCTAGCTTCCACTGGGGTAGATTATCGTTGAGCCAGGCTGTCACCTCGGCCTCGACAAGCGGCTTTTCACTTTCGCTCATGTTGCTCTCTCCTACGGTTTGTTCAACATTGACCGGACACTACATTCAACCTACGCGACGACACTCTTGAGAGGCAAATGCCGTTGAGCCCATACCGAGATGCATCGACGCCCCTCGAAAAGCAGCTTGAGGGCAAGCTCGTGCGTGTCAGCGCTCCAGCACGGCTGCATTTGGGCTTTCTCGATCTTAATGGCGGGCTGGGACGGCGATTTGGGTCGATCGGGCTCGCGATCGATCAACCGACAACTGAACTGACACTGGGGCGCGCGCCGGCCGACTTGGTCGAGGGTTTCGAGGCGCGCCGGGCACGACGCGCGCTTGAGCGGTTCAAGTCACTGCTCAGCCTTGAGGGTTGTTACCGACTGGACGTCCGTAATTCAATTACTGCTCACGCTGGGCTCGGATCGGGAACGCAACTGGCGATGGCGGTCGGGGCAGCGCTTGCCGCCCATGAAGGGCTTGAAATCGAGGTCCGTACCCTTGGCGAAATGCAGGACCGCGGTGCGCGTTCGGCTATCGGAATGGCGGCCTTCGAGCGCGGCGGTTTTGTCGTCGATGGCGGGCGCGGCAAAGCAGACGCGGCCGCGCCAATCATTGCGCACGCTAGTTTTCCGAAGGCCTGGCGGGTCCTCCTGATTC
>JAUWFF010000126.1 GCA_030607105.1 Filomicrobium sp. | reverse complement strand
ATGTCATCACTGGACATGAAAACCCGGTTCAGGCGGTCGCGCTTTCGTCAGGCGGCAGGCTTCTGGCATCCGGCGGTGCCGACAAAAAGTTGCGGCTTTGGGACCTCGACACCCTGGACTTGGTCCGCACCTACCGCCGCCAGGGCGATTTCATTTCGGCGATCAGCTTTTCCCCCGACGATCGGCTGGTTGCATCCGGCACGTTGAACGGCGGCATCAGCATCTTTCGAACAAGCTCGCGATCGCGCATAAAACGGCTGGGCGGGCACGGTGGAGAAATTACGGCAATGGCCTTTTCACCTGACGGCAGACTCCTTATCACAGCGAGCAAGGACAGCACCATCAGGGTGCGCGAAACACGCCGCTGGCGAACCCTGAAAACGCTACCCGATCACCAGGGCCCGGTCACGTCGCTCGCCATCGCCCCCGACGGACAAACCTTCGCCACCGCTGGCGCTGACGGAAAACTTCGTATTTGGGCAGCCCGCGCATTCACCCGTTAAGAACCGGCCACCCTCTCACTATCAAAAAAAGACCGGACAGGTTTCCCCATCCGGTCTTCCCCCCGCTGCCGAGCGCTTTCGCGCTGGCAAAACTTCTAGCGCCGACGGATCAGGCGTCTGTTGATTCCTTTACCGACGCACCGCCATCGGCCTCGACGCGCGCCATAGCCGCACGAATAGTCTCGACGCTTTCGCGTTCGCGCCGCTTCGGTGCCGGAGCCTGGAAGGCCCGTCGCGCATGGTGTTCGCAGTACGGCAGGCCAGGCACCGCCTTGCCGCCGCAAAAGTAGAAATCCGGAGTCTGTGGGTCACCGACTGGCCACCGGCAACTGCACGCCTCGAGCGATTGGATCGTCTTCCTCTGGGCCTCAGGGATATCGATTTCCTCAACAGCGGGAACATAAGGCTCGCCATTATATAGCTCGCGGACTGCCGGATTCCCGTTCACGGGAAAACGCGGCCTCGTGGGACGCTTGATAGCATTTGGATTGCGTTTGCGCGGGCGGTGCGATTTGACCCGGGACGTTGTCGCCCTCCCGGAAAGTCCGAGGCGGTGGACCTTGCCGATCACCGCGTTGCGTGTCACGCCACCGAGACGGCCAGCAATTTGGCTGGCACTCAATCCCTCGGACCAGAGCTTCTTTAGTAGCTCCACCCTCTCGTCGGTCCAGGACATGCTTTTGCTCCTCACAGAATCACAATAGTGTCGCGCTCTGTCACAAGCGCTGACCTACTGCCGTTCGCGGTGGGCTGGTTGGGATAGCCTTCAAGCGTAGCCAAAAAGGCGCACGAGACTCCACACAGCCGATAGCGATCGGTTGCTAAACTTCACTTTTGGGACGCTGGACGAAAACACACGCGAACAATTCAAAAGCCGGAAAACGCATCGGCTTACGCGTGCTGGCAACGAGATAAAGCGGATTACAACAAACGCGCTACAACATGTCGTGCCAGACCCTTCCTAACTACAACAAAGCGGTCCAACGCGACAAGGCCACTGAGTCCGTTTACCGGTCGTTGACATATTTTGTGTCCCAGCCGCCACATCAATGATTCGTACAGTTGCATACTCACCCGGGTCGTGGGGGCCTTCGATAGGCGTTGAGTACCGTCGTGACACGCAGCGCTATCTAACGTTGACAGTCAGCGGTCTCAGGCCTATTCACATATTTTCGCACGTGGCCGCCTGCAATGGCGGCCTTTTTGATTTGGATTGAGTGGATCGCTTGCGATGGCTGAACTCAAGACAGCTCCCGCAACTGTGGCTTCAAAAGCTCATGACCCATCCCCCGCTGTGATGGGGACCTACGCACGCCTCAATATTTTATTCGAACGCGGCGAAGGCTCATGGTTAATCACCGAGGACGGCGAGCGTTATCTCGACTTCGGCTCGGGCGTCGCGGTCAACGCGCTGGGTCATGCGCATCCGCACCTCATCGATGCGCTAAAAGCGCAGGCCGAAAAGCTGTGGCATACCTCCAACCTATACCGCATTTCCCAACAAGAACGCCTTGCTGAACGCCTCTGCGCGGCAACTTTTGCCGACAAGGTGTTTTTCTGCAATTCGGGCGCCGAAGCCTGCGAAGGCGTAATCAAAGCAACCCGCCGCTACCACTATGTAAATGGAGATCCGCAACGCTGGCGCATCATCACTTTCGAAGGCGCCTTCCATGGGCGCACACTGGCAACGCTGTCAGCGGCCGGCAATCCAAAGCACCTGGAAGGTTTCGGCGTGCCCGCCGACGGCTTTGATCACCTGCCTTTCGCTGATCATGACGCCGTTGAAGCCGCAATTTCACCTGAGACCGCGGCCATTATGATCGAACCCGTCCAAGGCGAGGGCGGCGTCCGGATAATCCCGCCGCAGTGCCTTCAGGGGCTGCGTGAACTTTGCGACAGGCACGGTCTGCTCCTTATCCTTGATGAGGTTCAAACGGGTGTCGGCCGGACAGGCACCTTCTTTGCCCATGAACAGAGCGGGATAACCCCGGACCTCATGGCTGTCGCAAAGGGTGTCGGTGGAGGTTTCCCGCTTGGCGCCATACTGGCGAGCGAAGAGGCCGCTAGCGGCCTCCAGCCTGGCACGCACGGTTCAACCTTCGGCGGCAACCCGTTGGCGATGGCCGTTGGCAATGCCGTTCTTGATATTGTCCTACAACCGGAATTCCTCGAGGATGTCTGTCGCAAGTCCGGCCTATTGCGGCAGCGACTTGCCGAGATCGAGGACCAGTTTTCCGATCTCGTGGCCGAAGTGCGCATTGCAGGGTTGCTCTGCGGACTAAAACTTCAAGATGACGTAGCGCCAAGCGACCTCATCGCCGCCGCCGCTGACGAGCGCCTTCTAACTGTTGGCGCCGGCGACAATGTCGTGCGCATCCTTCCTTCGCTTAATGTGTCCGAAGACGAAATCAGCGACGGCCTGGCCCGGCTGCAGCGGTCCTTTTCCCGACTTCGCGAAAACACGCTCTGAAAACCTATTCCTGATGGAGTCAGCGGGTTGCAAAACATGACCCCCCGCCACTTTCTTGATTTAGATTCTGTTGATGCGGAAACGCTTCGCGGCATTGTTGATGCGGCCCACGCTATGAAGCGTGCCGGCAAGCACGTCCCTGATGCCATGCGCCCAGACGGCGCCGACAACGCCATTCTCGTCATGATTTTCGAGAAGCCTTCGACCCGCACCCGCGTCTCGTTTGATGTCGCCATGCGCCAGATCGGCGGCCAGACGATCATGTTGAATCACACCGACTTGCAGCTCGGCCGCGGCGAATCGATCGCTGACACGGCTCGCGTTCTTTCGCGTTACGTGGATGCAATCATGTTGCGCGCCAACGCACACGAGACACTGATCGAATTCGCCCAGCACGCCTCGGTCCCGCTCATCAACGGCCTCACCGATCGCAGCCACCCCTGCCAGATCGTCGCCGACATTGTCACATTCGAGGAGGCCAAGGGCCCTATCGCCGACCGCACCGTCGCCTGGGTCGGTGACGGCAACAACGTTGCCGTCTCCTGGATGCAGGCAGCAGTACAATTCGGTTTTGAGCTGCGCATCGCCTGCCCGGAATCACTGCGTCCCGATCCGGCTATTCAGAACTGGGTGAACGACAAGAAGGGCCAGATCAGCATCACCGACAGCGCCGAAATCGCCGTCAATGGCGCGGACTGCGTGGTCACCGACACCTGGGTATCAATGGGTCAGCAGGATGCCGAGCGTCGGAAGGCCCTTCTCAAGCCCTACGCGGTGACAGAAGAACTTATGCAGAAGGCCGGCGGCGACGCTATCTTCATGCATTGCCTTCCTGCCTACCGCGGCAACGAGGTTACCGCCGAAGTTATTGAGGGGCCCCATTCGGTTGTCTTTGACGAGGCTGAAAACCGTTTGCACGCGCAGAAAGCTATTCTGGCCTGGTGCCTTGGCGCCGAGTTCATTTGAAGTTTAGTACCCGAGAGAAGACGTGGCGGAAGATACAGCGAGCGGAAACAGCAGCGGTGACAATGGAAACGGCGCCGCCGCGCCCACCGACGACTTTGTGCTCCCGTTCCAGACCGTGCGCTCCAACATTTCCGGTCGCATTATTCGGCTCGGGCCAAGCCTCAACAGCATCCTCTCCCGCCACGAGTATCCTGAGGCGGTCAGCGAGGCGCTCGGACAAGCCGTCGCGCTGACATCTCTGCTCGGCACCACGCTCAAGTTCGACGGGCGATTGATTCTTCAAACAAAGACCGACGGGTCGCTCGACATGCTGGTCGTCAACTACGATACACCGGGCCACCTGCGCGGTTACGCCAACTTCGACGCCGAGCGCCTGCAAGCCGATCTTGACGCCCACAAGTCGCAAGCTGCCGGCTGCCGCGAGTCATCTCAACCTGCCGTCCTCGGCTCTGGTCTTCTCGCAATGACAATCGACCCTGGCAGCGATATGGACCGTTACCAGGGGATTGTCGCCCTTGAAAGCGAAACGCTAACGAGCGCCGCCCTGAATTACTTCCGCCAGTCCGAACAGCTGCCAACATTTCTCCGCTTGGCCGTCGCCCGCGTTTATGAGCCAGGCAAGGGCGTCAACGCCTGGACCTGGCGTGCGGGCGGTCTGCTCCTACAGCACATCGCGCACTCCGGTGGAACGCCGCAGGTCGAAAACGAAGGCGACCCGTTGCCGCTAGCCGGCGAAGATGATGAGGATTGGCGCCGAACCGAGATTCTCGCTGCAACCGTCGAGGACCACGAACTGATTGATCCCAACCTGACCCCGCAGCGCCTGCTGTATCGCCTGTTCCACGAAGAAGGTGTCCGCGTCCAGGGTCCACATCGGCTGATCGATCATTGCCGTTGCTCACGCGATCGCGTCACAGGCTTTCTCAGTCAATTCGCCGCCGATGGCCTCGACGACCTGCGCGAACCCGACGGTGCGATCACCGTCACCTGTGAGTTTTGCAGCGAGAGTTATCGCTTCGAGCCGGGCGAAGTAGAATAGTTTTTGAAACGCATGTCGCCGGCAATACTGAAGCCTAGTGGAAAGTCCGGTCTTCTCACCGCGGCCCGGCCTTTCTCTATTCCGTTTTTGCCAAGCATGATGCCCAGACTACTACGGAGAACCGCTTTTCCAGTACAGGGATGGCAGTCACTTTTTGACGCCGCAAATAACGTGGTTTGCTCGTTCGACATCCCAATCGATCGGATTTCCCGATGATTTCTGTCAAGTTGCAGCCCGAACGCAGCGGCGCAATGAGATAGCGCCGCCATCATGGACACCGACATTGGTCGATGACAAGATACCGCCGATCAAGACCGCCCAAGCAAGCCGCTAAATCCTCATTGAAGCGATTTTAGTCGGGGAATAG
>JAUWFF010000357.1 GCA_030607105.1 Filomicrobium sp. | reverse complement strand
AGCTTTCGTTTTCCTAATCATCACTATGAAAGCCATTAGCGAAAGATCAAGCGCAGCCGGCGGACTGCGCTGCTTGGCCGCTTTCCCATAACAGCGGATATGATGGCCTGAGCGCGCAGTTCAAGCGGCAGGCTATCCAATGTTCGACCAAGTTCCGTCCGGGTTGCGGCAGGCTGTGCCGCTCATCGTCTCGGGACGGCCCCTGATATATACGGTATGGGTGTAGTCGCGGCAATGGTTGGCGCCACGTTTGTACGGCGTTTGTGGGACAACTTCGCCGTAACGCCCACTGTCGGGGTTGCGCCAAGGACGGGCAATGCCAGAGCGTCCATCTTCGAGTGCGGCGAGTTCGGCGTCTTGGGCCAGACGGCGGTCTTGATCGTCCAGTGATTGTCCTATGGTGTGCCCGACAACGCCGCCGACAAAGGCTCCTGCTACCGTCGCCAGCACTCTACCAGTGCCGTTGCCTACCTGATTGCCAATAATACCGCCGGCTACAGCGCCGACAGCGGTCCCGCCGTCAGCCTTCGACAGCCCACCAGGTCCACATCCCGCCAAGGCCAGTGCGGCCGCCACTGCCAGAGCTGCAAAAGAGTTGCGCATCGCAACATCCTCTCAATTAGGATTGCCGATACCCCGGCCTTGCCGGTCTGTTCGCGACCGGTCTTATCGTGAGTCGATCCTTTTTCCCAAGCCCCAGCAAAGGGCTGAGATTCGGGCAGAAATTCGGCGTGTTCTGACGCTTGGGGGATGCCCGGGCGTTTTTGGACTTACGCAGCGGGGAGATCGAGTTGCGCCTTCAGTCCGCCCAGTTCCGCCGTATCCAGCGTCAGCTTGCCGCGGTACGACTGTGCCAGATCAATGACAATCGAGAGGCCTAGTCCGCTGCCTGGCTTGGTCTCATCGAGACGCAGACCGCGCTTGCCGATGCGTCTCCGCTGATCGGCGGTCAGGCCGGGTCCATCGTCTGCAATAATGATCTGGAGGCGACGACGGCCCGTGTGGGTTGGAGCGCTGACCACTTTGGCCGAGAGATTGACACGTGATGAGGCCCATTTGCAGGAATTGTCGAGCAGATTTCCCAACATTTCCTCAAGATCATGCTTTTCACCCTGGAAGCGTGCGTCGTCGGGACAATCCACGATAATTTTTAGGCCTTTATCTTGGTTGATCTTGCCAAGAGCACGGACGAGGGGATCGACGACTTCACGCAGCGGCGTGACGCGGCCGATGACGGCCACCCTGGCTGCGATACGGGCGCGCTCCAGATAATGCTGGACCTGATCGCTCATAATCTGCGCCTGCTCGAGGACCTTCTTACCGAGCGGGCCGTCATAGCCCCGAGCTTCATTCGTCATTACAGCCAACGGAGTTTTGAGGCCGTGTGCCAGGTTGCCCACCTGGGTTCGCGCGCGTTCGACGATGTCTTCGTTGGATTGAATGAGTGCATTGATTTCATCGCGCAGCGGCTCGATTTCGGCTGGCACGGCGCCATCGAGACGGATGGCGTTGCCAGAGCGAATCTCGGAGAGCGCCTTTTCAACCCGCTGCAGCGGGGCCAGGCCAAAATGGACCTGAAAGAACATGAGAGCCAATAGCGCGGCGCCGGCAACAGCCAGCGCCAGCGACAGCCGATTCCTGAATGTCGAAACGGAATATTCAAGCCATTCCGAAGGACCCGCCACAACGATTGAATAGCGAGGCTTGCCCTCCTGATGACCCAGCGTATCCACCACCTCGACGATGCGGACGTGCTTGCCGTCTGGGCCGACGTCATTGCGCCAACGCATGTTGGTTTCGGGATCGGCGGGGTAATTAAGTTGTAGGGGCGAGGGTAAAGTAGCGGTTGCCAAAGAGGCGGAACGCAACGTCTGACCGCCCTGACTGTCGAGCGGTTTGATCTGCCAGTACCAACCAGAATGGGTCACTTCAAACAGTGGTTCATATCGGTTCGTCGGCGTGACCGGCCGCTCGGCATCGGCTAACATGCTGTCGATAGTGATCGCCGTCACCAGCTTCTCCAGCCGAGCATCGAAGCTAGCCTGCACGTCTTCGCGATATAGCGAATAGATAAGAAAGCCCGCCAACGGTAGGACGAGAACCGTCCAGGCCATTGAAGCCGCAATCAGGCGAAAGGCGATTGAATCAAGCCTCATCGTCGTCCGAGATGATGCGATAACCAAGCCCGCGGATCGTTTCTATGATTTCCGCGGGGATTTTTTTACGCAACCGACCAATGAAGACTTCAATCGTGTTTGAGTCACGGTCGAAGTCCTGGTCATAGAGATGTTCGACCAATTCGGTGCGCGACACAACGCGACCCCGATGATGCATCAGGTAAGCGAGCAGACGAAACTCGTGAGAGGTCAACTTGATCGGCTCACCATCGCAGGTCACGCGGGCGGCATTTGTATCCAATCGCACTGAACCGCACTCAATTTCGCTCTTGGCGTGTCCCGCCGCGCGACGCAGCTGCGCCCTGGCGCGGGCCAGGAGCTCCTCCATGTGGAAGGGCTTGGCGAGGTAATCATCGGCGCCAGCGTCGATCCCCTGGACCTTGTCGCTCCAGCGATCCCGTGCAGTGAGGATGATGACGGGAACCTTTTTGTCGGAACGGCGCCACTCCTCCAAAATAGAGATGCCGTCCATCTTGGGCAGGCCGATGTCCAATACGATTAGGTCGTAGGGCTCGGTGTCACCCAGGTAGTAGCCCTCTTCCCCATCCAATGCGCTATCGACGGCGTAGCCCGCGTCGCTCAGTGCCGCGACCAGTTGGCGATTAAGGTCAGCATCATCTTCGACAACAAGTACACGCAATTGAATGCCTCTCGGGTCTACTGCTTTCAGGCAATCATATACGCCAGCTTTCGCTGTGTTGCGAGGTTTTGGTTTAAGGAAAAGACTCAATTATCTGAACTCGGCGGTGCCTACC
>JAUWFF010000183.1 GCA_030607105.1 Filomicrobium sp. | reverse complement strand
GATTAAACCGATGAGGGGACAGGCGGGCTATGAACGACGATCATCGCGGCCGGGAGGGACGCATGCCGAATATGGTATGCTTCCGGCTTCGCGCTGTCGTTATGCTGACTATCGTCGTGGCTGGCTGGCTGTTGCAGGCTGGTCCGACTGGTGCTTTGGAGCCAATCCAAGTCAACCCAAAGTATGACACCATTGAAATTACGTCGCGCGGGGAAATCTGGGACAACCGCGGAGACAGCCTGCAGGTTGAAACGGCGGCTGGTCTCGATGGCGTCGTCGGGCGCATGGATGTCAAAGCAGTAACGCCGGGCACCAACCCGAATTGGATCGTCTTTGCCCTGACCAACCGCAGTGACCGCCATATCGAGCGGTGGCTGACGGCTGACCGCTACAACAGCGTCGGTTCTGGAGGGGTCTGGCCGGACCTTGATGCGCGTCGGATTACCTCCGTCACACCTTCAATTGGCTTCGTGCCGGAACGCGTAAAAAGTGACCGCGCCGACGTCTTTAGCATCACCCTGGAGCCCGGGCAGACCATTACGTACGTTGCCGAGCTGTCTTCCGAGAGGTTTGCGCGCATCTTCCTTTGGAAGCCTTTGGCCTACGAACTCAAGGTGCGCGAGCGGCAATTGTTCAACGGCACGCTTCTTGGTCTCACGGGACTTATGGCGATCTTCCTGACCGCAATCTTTGCCGCCAATCACAAAGCGATCTTTCCGACCGCGGCTTTGGTGGCGTGGTGTGTGCTGGTCTACCTTTGCGTGGACTTCGGCTTCTTTCACAAGCTGTTCAACTTGAGGCCGGAGGACAATGCGGTCTATCGCGCCGCCGGCGAGGCATCGATCGCGGCCAGCTTGGTGATCTTCCTCTACACCTTCCTGCGGCTGGGGCTGGGACATGGCCTGGTGCGGATGCTGTTCGGCGTCTGGATCCTTGCCCAGTTGGCGCTGATCGCCGTAGCCGTGGTGGACCCGCGCTTGTCGGCGACGTTTGCGCGGTTGTCCTTCCTGTTGATTGGTGGGGCTGGTGCCGCGCTTGTTTTGTTCCTGGCCGTGCGCGGTCAGGATAGGGCGATGTCGTTGATCCCGACCTGGATGTTGTTCCTCGTGTGGACATTTGGGACGGCGGTTACGCTGACAGGTCGGATGTCCGGCGATATCGTCGTGGCGGGGCTGGCGGCGGGGCTTGTGCTGGTTGTCGTATTGATCGGCTTTACGGTGACGCAATTCGCGTTCCGCTCAATGGAACCTGCCTACGGATCGGCGCCGGACGAAAAACAACTTCGCGCCTTGGCGGTCGACGGGGTCGGAGCGGCGACCTGGGAATGGAGTGCGCGGCGCGATGAAATCAAGGTCAGCCCGGTTCTTGATGCGCAGCTTGGTCTCAATCAAGGCGAACTGTCGACCAAGGTTGAGGACTTCCTACAGCACGTGCATCCAAGTGACCGCGATAGATTCCGGCTGGTGTTGTGGTCGATTCAGGAGCGTGCCGGCGGCCGCATTCGGTTGGAATTCCGGCTGCGCCATTCCGATAATACTTACCGCTGGTATGAGTTGGAAGCGGCCAGCGTCGAAACCGCTGATCGGCGCAACGTGCGCTGCGTTGGTTTACTGCGCGATATCACTGATCCAAAGCGAACGCACGAGAGGCTGCTCCAGGATGCGGTTCGTTGCCGCGTAACCGACCTGCCCAACCGAGAGATCTTCCTCGACAGGCTCAAGGTGGCAGGTGAGCGCTCAAAAAATGAACCGGATATTCGCCCGACAATCATCTTCATCGATCTCGACCGGTTCCGGAGCATCAATCAGAACCTCGGTCTCGTTGTTGGCGACAGTTTATTGCTGACCATCGCGCGACGGCTTAAACGTCACCTGGGAGCACAAGATACCCTGGCACGGGTCGGCGGTGACCAATTCGCCGTGCTGCTTTTGAGCCAGCAGGATCCGCGCGAGCTTGCCGGTCTGGCCGAGCGTATCCGACGTTCGCTACGATCGCCGATCAAAATTGCCGGAAAAGACATCGTGATGACCGGCTCGCTTGGGATTGCTGTTTATGATGGTGACGGCACGTCGCCGGAAGAGCTTCTGAAGGGTGCAGAGATCGCGATGTACCGAGCGAAGCGCAAAGGCGCGGATCGTATCGAGATATATCATCCCGATATGCGGAATGAAGCTTCTGGTCTACCGCTTCGGGAACAAGAGCTGCGCACGGCCCTTGAAGAGGGAAAGATCTCAGTCTATTTCCAGCCGATTGTCTATCTGCCAACCGAGGAGCTCGCTGGTTTCGAAGCTGTTCTGCGATGGGAGCATCCCAAGCACAAACTGATCAATCACGGCACGATCATTGAGATCGCGGAAAAGTGCGACTTAATCAAGAAAGTTGGTAACCACCTGCTGCTGCGGTCTCTCGAATCCGCCAAGGCTTGGCAAAAGCTACTTCCGCGCAGCGAGGCGCCGCTGTTTGCCAGCATCAACATCTCGAACTGTCAATTGTTCCGACCTGAGCTGGTGGAGGAATGGCGCCAAATCATCGGACGCCATATTGCGCCGCCCGATTGTATTCGCCTTGAGGTGAGT
Source organism: Filomicrobium sp. (assembly GCA_030607105.1). GTDB lineage: Bacteria > Pseudomonadota > Alphaproteobacteria > Rhizobiales > Hyphomicrobiaceae > Filomicrobium. The sequence goes on along the minus strand of JAUWFF010000183.1, from coordinate 1,818 downwards.
GAAGCGCTGGCGATGGAAAACCCGGAACGGGCCATCGAGCTGATGCAGGCGCTGGGGGCGGCTGGTTCAGAGATCGTTCTTGACGAGTTCGGTGCGGGTTATTCCTCGCTTACCTATCTTCAGCGATTTCCTGTTGGAACGATCAAGGTCGACAAGTCCATAGTGCAGGCGGGGACGAGTGGTGAAGGCGAGGGGATTGCGGTTGTCCGTTCGGTTGCATCGTTGGCTCACGAGCTCGGTAAGAAGGTGCTTGCCGAAGGCGTTGAGATCGAAGAAGACGTTGTTTTCCTGAGGGCGATAGGTTGTGAGTATGGGCAAGGCCTTTATTACGGCGAGCCGATGCCTGCCGCCGATGTGGTCGCGCTTGTGAAGCTGATCGCCAAGTCTGAGCGGAAGCTTGAAGCCGCGGGTCTGTTCCGAACGCGTCCGAAGAAGAGCAAGAGGAAGCGGACGGATGCTGAAATCGGAGGGGAAGCTGCGCAGGCGCCGATCGTGGCGGGCGCGCAACGGCCGCGCAAGCCTCGTCAGACTGCTCAAGAAGGCGCGTCTAAGCTGAGAGGTGCGGCAGCTGATAGGGTTCCATCGAAACCGCAGCGTCCAGTTGCTGATGACGTCAAGAAGGACGCAAGGCGGACTGTTGCCAGCCTTCCAAATGTGACGGTGCGACCTTTGGAGCGTCAGCAGTCACCTGAAAAAACTCGTGAAGTGCAACAGGCCGCAAGAACGGGTGGCCCCTCTGCGCCGAGGCCGCAACCGGCCGTGGCACCCGCCAAAACGTTGGCTGCCTCGCAGCGGCCGAAAGCTGCACCTGCAGGACCGGTAGACCTGCCAACCAAGCCTGCAACGGCTCCGCCGAAGAATGCCGTTCCGGCCCCCCCGCCCCGGGAGGCGCGGAGGCAGCTGTCGTCGGCACCGTCCGCAGCTTCGCACCAACCGGCGAATGGGACCTCCAGGTCTCCGGTTCACGCAGCGCCTGCTGCTCATGGGCAGAGTTCTCCAAAGTCAGGTGTGGAGAAGCCTCCACCGGGTCACCTGCCGCCGGTTCCCCCAACAATCCCTCCGGCAACCGCTGCCGTAACGGCCGATGAACCCAGAACCGAGAATTTTTCCCGGCGTCCCGGTTCAAGTCATGGTGCGCCGGTCCAGGATGCTGCCGCGTCATTGGGCAAGACTGTTCGCAGTTTGCCTCCAGCCGTGCCGGCGGACCGTTCTGGCAAAGTTGCAAAGCCGGCCCAATCGCCCGCGGCACCGAAGGCCGCACCACCGGTGAAGCCGCCGCCTACTCCGCCCACCACTCCGGCTGCCTCCGAAAGCTCTGTCGCTACGGCAAGTGGGCGTAGGGGTGCAGCGGGCATGGCGCCAGCATCATCTGTTAAGGCTTCGGCGCGAGCGTCCTCCGAGTCGGCACAAGCGCCGACTGCGAGCACGCAAGCGTCTACCTCGCGACCCAATACACAGCCTCCGCCAACTCCGCCCGCAGTGCAGCGCTCGCGACAACCGCAGGACGAATCGCCGCAAAGGGCTGCTGGCGAGAAGAAACTGGCGCCGACCATGTCTCCACCAGTTAGCAAGGTCGATGCTAGTATACCGCCGCCTGTTCCGGTGAACCCCAATGCGGAGGCATCCGCCGGTATCGGTGTCGCTTCGCCCGCCAGATCGGACGAGGAAGATCCTTACGCGCATCTGCCGCCTGGCATTGCAGCAAGTCTCAAGCGTCTGGCTGGCAAGGGAGCGGCAGGCGGGGCCACCGCCGCACAGGGTCTGCCGGCGTCGGCGACGGCCGGCGCGGGGACTGCGGTCAAGACGCAGGGCCGAGGC
>JAUWFF010000144.1 GCA_030607105.1 Filomicrobium sp. | reverse complement strand
GCAAGAGCGTGCAAACGGGCCTTTTCCGGCGGTTTTGCATTGTTTCACCGGCGGTCGAGATTTGGCATTACGGGCCGTTGATCTTGGTCTTTACGTCTCTTTTTCGGGCGTGATCACATTCAAAAAGGCCGAGGCGCTGCGCGAGATCGTAGCGGAACTGCCGTTGGAGCGAGTGCTGGTTGAAACCGACGCGCCTTATCTTGCGCCGGTTCCCTTTCGGGGCAAGACGAATGAGCCTGCTTACGTCGTCCATACTGCGCAGGCGGTGGCGGATGCTCGCGGGATTACACTTGCGGAGCTGGCGTCGGCGACCACGGGAAATTTCTATGAGCTGTACAAGAAGGCACGCCGTCCAGCTGAATTGCCCACGCTGGCGGTGGACCCAACGGGAGTGGTATGACTTATCGATTGACGATCCTGGGTTGTGGGCCTTCGGGTGGCGTTCCACGTCTGGGGCCCGACTGGGGCAATTGCGAGCCTTCGAACCCAAAGAACAAGCGGCGGCGGTGTTCTGTGTTGGTTGATCGCTTCGAGAAGAATGGCCGCACTAGCGTGCTTGTCGATACCTCTCCGGACCTGCGCGAGCAATTGATCGATGCCAGGGTCAGGACACTTGACGGTGTATTGTTTACGCACGATCACGCCGATCATACGCATGGTATCGATGATCTTCGTATGGTCTGCTTTGCTATGAAACGGCGCGTCAACGTCTACTTTGATGCCGTGACGAGGGACAGTCTGATCTCTAGGTTCGACTACTGCTTCGTGACGAGGGAGGGGTCTGGGTATCATCCCATCCTGAAGGCAAATGACATTGAGGTTGGCAAATACGTGGATATCTCCGGAGCCGGCGGTGCGGTCTCGGCGCTCGCTATTCCGCAGCTGCACGGAGATTTCCCGTCGCTTGGGTTCCGGTTTGGCAAGCTTGCTTATTCTCCGGATATCTCAGGCTTTCCTCAGGGCGCGGCGGAATTGCTGGAGGGGCTTGATGTATGGATCGTAGATGCGCTTAGGTATGCCCCGCATGTCAGCCATTTCCACGTCAAGCGGGCGCTTGAGTGGATTGAGCGGCTCAAGCCCAAGCGGGCCATCCTGACCCATATGACGCCGGACCTCGACTATGACGCGTTGAAGCGGGAGCTGCCGGGGGGAGTCGAGCCGGCGTACGACGGTTTGACAGTCGAATTCGATGGTAAGGCCGCGGCGTTTTCCTAGTCGGACTGCGTTTTTTTGGCGACGAACCACTCGCGGCCATTAAACGTCGCGCCATTTTCCTCGAGGTTTGGATCGCATAGCTCGATGAACATCGGAGCAATCTGCTCGGGTGATGGCAAGGTGGCGGGATCTTCGCCAGGGAATGCTTTGGCGCGCATGGCGGTTGCAATGGGGCCGGGGTTGATGATGTTCACCTTGATCGCCGTGCTGGCGACTTCCGCGGCGTAGGTTCTGGCGAGGGCGTCGAGGCCGGCTTTCGATACAGCGTAAGGCCCCCAGTAGGCTTTTTTGCCCGAGGCGGCACCGGAGCTGACGAAAACGACGCGGCCTGCTTCGGCCCGCTGCAACAGGGGATTAAGGGTCCGAACGAGGCGCCAGTTGGCTTCGAGGTTGACCGACATGGTGTGCTGCCAGATCTGGTCTGTTGTGTGGGCGAGGGGTGTCAATGCGCCCAAGACGCCAGCGTTGGCGATGAAGATGTCCAAGTGACCAAAGCGCTGAAAGAGGGTGGGCCCCATGGCATCGACGCGATCTGATTGCATGAGGTTCAGCGGAAGAATCGTGGCTGGGGAGCCGCCGGCGGCGCGTATCGCGTCGTCCGTTTCCTCAAGGGCTCCGGCAACCCTTCCCTGCAGCACAAGATGCGCGCCGTGGTGTGCCAGTTCGATTGCGACGGCGCGGCCAATGCCGCGGCTGGCGCCGGTGACAAGGGCAGTTTTGCCCTCCAATAATCGTGACGTTTCAGTTTTACTCAATCGGTTGGTGTCCTAGATCAGGGGTCGCCGGCCGGTTTCTTCTCGATGGGGGGTGCACCACCGTAGGGGGCGGACGGCTCCGCTTTTGTTGGTTTGTCGTGGCCGGCGTCAATGGCCTGGCGGGCGGCCTCGCGGGCTTTTTCGAACAAGGGAGCGGCTTTCTCACGCGCCTGTTCGGAAATCTCGACAAACTTTTCGGCGCTAGTGGCGGTGAGTTCACGGGTCCGTCTCAGAACTCGTGAAAAAAGGCTGGCCTTCGGCATCAACTCGTCGCCGCGAAGCCCCTCGAGCGACTTGCTCATGTGCTCATGGTTTTCCCAGGTCGCTTGTTTGGCCGGCGATTTTGCTGTCCCTGTGAATACGATTAGCGGCGTGCAGGCCGTAACGACCTTGGCTCCGCTGGAAAGCCAGCTGGCGTTTTCTACCTGGGTTTTCTGAGCAAAATAGACAGGTATGCCGTCGATCCTCTGGTCAAGGATCTTGCGATCAAGAACCGGTACTATGTGGCCGCCCTTTTCATGCGCAAGTTTGAAGCGCGGGTTATTGGGGTCGGGAAACTGCACGAAGAACGCGACGGTGGCGTCGCTATTCAAGGCGATGCGAATGGCTTCATCGGTGTTGGAGGCGTGAATGACGTTCTCGGTGCGGCCGATTCCATACGGGTCGATCTGCTGCAGGAAGCGGAACGTGGCGGTGCTGCCGGATTGTTCAGGGGGAAGGATGACGCGCAGCTCGTCGGCGCGCACGGCAAGCTCGCCGTAGCTATCCAATTCTCTGTCACGGGTTACAGCGAAGATGCATTCGCGCACGTCATCCATGCGGAGCCGGCGGAACGTCGATGGACCGCCGAAGTCGCGTGCTTTGAGTGCGAGGACGTCGAGCTGTCCGTATCCCAATTGGGTTGGGTCGTCGGCAACGCGTTGCATGTTTTCCGTCGAGCCGGCGCTGGTTTGGCAGTTAGCTTCAAATCCAGCCTTCTTGATCTTATCGCGCAGCGCGGGGCAGAAGTGACCGTGGTAGGCGCCGGTCTCGCCGCCGGTATTGATAACGAATTCCTGGGCCGTGGCCGGCGCTGAGATTGCCGCCGCGGCCGCACACAAGATCCATGCGGGGATGCGCACTTTTGTACCTCCGAGGGTATCTCTCAATCGAGATGTCGTTTCAGGCTGGCGGGAAGGATCATTTGATTTTCGCGGTCCATACTCCGCCGTCGTGCGGCAAAGTCAACCGCACTTGCGTACGGCGCCATACTCCTGCAGGTCAGGCAGCGGTGTTGGGTACACGCCCGTGAAGCAATGGTCGGCCAGCTGCGGAGCCGCGGCGTTGCGTCCATCTTTCATTCCTATGGCGCGGTAGATGCCATCGACACTGAGAAAGGCAAGGCTATCAGCGCCCATGCACGAACACATCTCATCTAGTGTGTTTCGGGCGGCCAAGAGATCATCGGGCTCGGGCGTATCGATGCCATAGTAGTCGGAGTACATGATTGGTGGTGAAGCGATGCGCATGTGCACTTCGAGGGCGCCAGCATCGCGCACCAGCTGTACGATCTTTCGCGAAGTCGTGCCACGGACGACGCTATCGTCAATCAAGACAATTCGCTTGCCGCGCAGCACACCAGCGTTAGCAGCATGTTTGCGGCGAACTCCAAGCTCGCGGATACGCTGCTCGGGCTGGATGAAGGTGCGGCCGATGTAGTGGTTTCGGATAATCCCAAAGCCAAATGGAACGCCCATCTTGCTGGCGTAGCCAAGGGCGGCGGGAACCCCAGAGTCGGGGATCGGGACGACAACGTCCACGTCGATGGGGCTCTCGCTTGCGAGTTCACGGCCCATGCGTTCGCGCACTTCGTAGACCGAGTGCCCGCCGACGATTGAGTCGGGGCGGGCGAAGTAGATGTACTCGAAAACGCAAGGGCGGGGCGGCTTGGTGTCGAAGGGCCGAATGGTTTCGATTCCGCTCCTTGTAATGATGACGATTTCGCCGTTGTCGATCTCGCGTACGAAGGTGGCGCCAATCATGTCAAGGGCGCATGTTTCAGAGGCAAGGACGTAGGAGCCTTCAAGTTGTCCCAGTACGAGCGGTCTGATGCCGACTGGGTCGCGTGCGCCGATCAGCATGTCTTCGGTTAGAGCAACGAAGGCATAGGCGCCCTCGATTTGGCGTAGGGCATCAATAAATCGCTCGACAACTCCGGCCTCGCGTGAGCGTGAGACGAGGTGAAGGATCACCTCGGTGTCGGAGGTCGATTGGAATATGGCTCCCTGGGAGACTAGTTTGTCGCGCAAAATTCCATAGTTGGTGAGATTGCCGTTGTGGGCGATGGAAAAACCGCCGGTGGAAAGGTCGGCAAACAACGGTTGGACGTTGCGGAGAATGGTGTCGCCTGTGGTCGAGTAGCGATTGTGGCCGATGGCGGCGTTGCCCTTCAGCCGTTCGAGAACCTTGCGGGTGTTGAAGTTGTCTCCGACAAGGCCGAGGTGCCGTTCTACGTGAAACTGTTTGCCTTCGGTTGTGACGATGCCGCAGGCTTCCTCGCCACGATGCTGAAGAGCATGCAGGCCCAGCGCTGTCAGGGTCGCCGCCTCATTATGCCGGAATATACCGAAGACGCCGCACTCCTCGCGCAACTTGTCATCGTGATCGTCCAGCAGGTCACGCAGCACAAGGTCAGAATCGGTTTCCTCGATCGGCGCCATTTATGCCTCCGGCTAGTCGAGCCTGGCTTTAGTTTAGTGGAAACGTTCACTAGCCGCGACGGACTGCGGCGGCTTCGGACACATATATTACCATGCGGGCCATCTGCTAGTGGACATTCGGCAACTGACGTGTAACAGGGCGGTCAGGAATTTGATGAGTGGCGTGTTGGGGTTAAGTCACGCGCCTCTTGCCTCTCCTTCTCGCGCTCAATCAATGGAACGATGTAGGCGTAGAGGAAACTCTCCAGTGATTTTCCGGTCGACGTGATGTAGGGGCGCGTTTTTGCATCACGCAGAACCGGCCAGTC
>JAUWFF010000017.1 GCA_030607105.1 Filomicrobium sp. | reverse complement strand
CGAGATCTATGGCGATCTCGGCTCGCTGGTTATTCCCTATGAGGTCGTCTGCCCGCCGATCGACGTAGAGCGGCTGCCGGAGCTGGAAGCCGTGCTCGAGGCCTTGCGCCAGGAAGGAGCACGAGGGACGCGGGATAATCTGCTGCATGCCTTCGGCGTCCAGCTCAATCCTGAGATCGCAACCAAGGACCCGAAATGGGTGCTTGCAGTGTTAAAGGCCGAGATTCTGCTTTCCGAATGGTTACGGTCGATTATCTCCGTAGACATGGCGCGGCGTCTTCTGGCTTTCGCCGATCCGTTTCCCAAAGCCTATATCCACTTGATTCTCAGAGAGGAATACTGGCCGGACACCAACGAGATGATTGAAGACTACTTGATTTACAATCCAACGCGTAACCGTGAAATGGATATGCTGCCGCTCTTTTTGTGGCTCGACGAGGATCGGGTCCGCCGCAAGATTCCAGACAAGCTCATCAAGCCCCGCCCGACGTTTCACTATAGGCTGCCCGACGCCAACATTCGCGAGTCGCGTTGGAGCCTGACACTGGAATGGAATCGCTGGTGCGTCGTCGAGCGCCTCGCCGAAGACCGCGAGGTCCTCGCAGAGATGGGCAAGGCTTACCTCGAAAACGACCTGAGCATTCTGTCGGAGGACTGGGCACTGCGCTGCACGGAGTGGCTGGTGCTTTGAGTGCGGAACGTGGCGACTGCGCATGACCGTGGCCAGCAAATCACTTCCCGTGTTTGCAGAAAAACAGTTTCAGGTGTGCATTTTGCTACGAGTTTCGCTTGACGCAGTATAGCCTTTCAAGTTGATGCAAATATTTTTCTGGCGGGGAGAGATGGTCATTCGGTAGTCGCCATCGGCCGGCCGGTGCAAGTCTCTATTGTGTCAATTCGTCAGCCGCGCCTATCTTGCCTCAAAGGGACAGACTGGAGCCGGCGGCGATGATCCCCAGAAGCGTTAGGGTCGAGGGCGAGATCTTCCAGAAGACCCAAGACGTCAAGCCGCACGCACGGGTTTATGCAACCATTCACCTGCTCCCGGATGCCGCCGAATAATTGGGCACGCCGCTGAGTATAATCCACGGCGCGCTGAGCCTAGATGATCTTCTGACCTGTCTTCGCCCAATCGGCGAGAAACGCATCAAGACCCTTTTCGGTGAGCGGATGTTTGATCAGCGAACGTAGTATGCCCGGAGGTATGGTCGCCACGTCGGCCCCGATCAAGGCTGCTTCGCGCACGTGGTTCACCGTCCGGATCGAGGCCGCCAGAATATCCGTTGTGAGGTTTTGGTAGTTGTCGAAGATCTGCCGGATCTCGCGAATGACAAGCATGCCGTCTTGGCCGGCGTCATCAAGCCGCCCGATGAACGGCGAAACGAACGTTGCGCCTGCCTTGGCCGCAAGAAGCGCTTGATTGGCGTTGAAGCACAAAGTCACGTTGACCATCAGACCATCGCCCGACAGCTCCTTGCACGCGCGCAGGCCTTCAAACGTTAATGGCACCTTGATTGTAACGTTCTTGGCGATCTTGGCCAGTTCGCGGGCCTCGCTCAGCATACCCGCTGTATCAGTCGCAGCGACTTCCGCCGAAACGGGCCCAGGGACGATTTCGCAGATTTCAGCGATCGCTTGCTTGAAGTCGCGCCCTGACTTGGCGACGAGCGACGGATTTGTCGTGACGCCGTCGAGCAGGCCGGTTGCAGCCAGTTCCTTGATTTCGTTAACGTCCGCGGTATCGACGAAGAATTTCATGGCTGTCCCTTGCCCCAGGCTTGCCCTAACAACTGCCCTACTATCCAAATGATTCGCATGTCTAGCGGTTTATGACCACGGCGGCCAGATTGGACAACCTACTCGACTTTTCGGAAAGCACGACACCCGCGCAAAAGGCGCTGGTTCCTGTCCTGCTGCCCATCGCCTTGGATCAGACGTATGATTACCTGCCGCCGGCCGCTGGAGCCCCGCAACCGGGAGCTTTCGTCACAGTTCCGTTCGGCAATCAAACCCGCATTGGGTTGGTATGGCATGCGCCGAGCGGTGCTGAAGACAACAAAAAAGTCGATCCAAAGAAGCTAAAAGCGATCAATGAAGTCCTCGACGTGCCGCCCTTGCCGTTGTTGTCGCTTCGTTTTGCTGAGTGGATCGCCAAGTACACGTTAAGTCCGCTCGGCATGGTTTCGCGCATGATGATGAGCGCACGAGAGGTGTTCGAGCCGTCAAAGCCCCGCTTTGGCGTCACGATTGTCCCCGGCGCCCCGTTGCCGCCGCGGATGACGCCCGCGCGTCAACGAGCGCTGGAGATCGCCGGCGACCGGCTGATCCGCCCCAAGGCAAGCTTGGCCCGCGCCGCCGAATGCACGACCGGAGTCATAGACGGGCTTGTCAACGCCGGTTGCCTCGTTGAAGCCGTGATCCCAGAAAAGCGCTGCCCGCACCCCGATCCGGCTCACCGCAAGGTCAAATTCACTGACGAGCAGCAGCGGGCCGTCTTTGCCCTCCACGCGGTCGCCGACGCCTGCAATTTCACAGTCACTCTGCTCGACGGGGTTACAGGTTCTGGCAAAACGGAGGTTTATTTCGAAGCCGTTGCCCGGACACTCGCCAAAGACCGCCAGGTCCTCATCATGCTTCCGGAAATTGCGCTCACCAGCCAATTCATGACCCGCTTCGAAGCCCGCTTCGGCTGCCCCCCCGTGGAATGGCACTCCGCCCAGTCGGGCTCCGAGCGGGCTCGCTTATGGAAGGCCGTTGCCACCGGCGAAGCCCGCGTCGTCGTCGGCGCCCGCTCCGCTTTATTCCTCCCGTACCCCGATCTCGGCTTGATCGTAATCGACGAAGAACATGACGGCGGCTTCAAGCAGGATGATCGCGTTAATTACCAGGCCCGCGACATGGCTGTGGTGCGCGGCCGGCTAGGCGACTGCCCAGTGGTGCTGGCATCAGCAACCCCGTCGATCGAAAGCCACGTCAATGCCCGCACCGGGAAATATCGCCACCTCGTTCTGCCCGGCCGCTTCTCGGGCACGGAATTGCCTCAGATCGAGGCCATCGACCTGCGCACCGAGCAGCCTGACAAAGGCCGCTGGTTGGCGCCACGGCTCGTTAACGAAATGGCCGACACCCTGGCGCGCGGCCAGCAAAGCCTGCTGTTCCTCAACCGCCGCGGTTATGCCCCACTGACCCTGTGCCGTGCCTGCGGCCACCGCCTGGAATGCCCGCAGTGCACCGCCTGGCTGGTCGAACACCGCTTCAAGCGGCGCCTCAACTGCCACCACTGCGGGTTTTCGCTCGCGATCCCTGATAAGTGCCAGAAGTGCGGTGAAGAAGGGTCCATGACCGCCTGCGGCCCGGGTGTCGAGCGCGTCGCCGAAGAAGTTAGCGAGCGCTTCCCCGAGGCGCGCCTAGCGCTGATGTCCTCCGACCTGATTCCGTCCCTCACCGAAATGCGCCAGATCATCAAGCAGATTGAGGCTGGCGAAACCGACATCATCATCGGGACCCAACTTGTCGCCAAGGGACACCACTTCCCAAACCTCAATCTGGTCGGCATCGTTGACGGCGATCTTGGTCTGGCACAGGGGGCTGATCCACGCGCCGGCGAGCGCACCTTTCAGCTTCTGCACCAGGTCACCGGCCGCGCTGGGCGTGAAGCGGTCCGTGGTCGCGCCTTCATCCAAACCCACCTGCCCGAGCACCCTGTGATGGCTGCGATACTCTCTGGCGACCGCGACGCCTTCATCGACCAGGAGATAAGAATTCGCCAGGGAGGAATGCTGCCTCCCTACGGCCGTCTTGCCGCGCTCATCGTCTCGGCTAAGGACAAGGAAACAGCCGAGATGATCGCCCGCGACGTCGCCCACCGCGCGCCCCCAGCCGAGCTGATCCAGGTGCTCGGTCCAGCCGAGGCCCCGATTGCCGTCATCCGCGGCCGTTATCGCTGGCGGCTGCTCGTCAAAGCTCCTCGCGAGATCGACATGCAATGCTACCTGCGCGCCTGGCTCGCCCGCGTGCCACCGCTCAAAGGCGATACACGGCTTTCGGTCGACGTCGATCCTTACTCGTTCTTGTAGGCGGGCGATGGCGTCTCCATGCGTGTGAGGCACGAATAAAACGAACGCTGGCGGGTCTCGAAAGCACAGTTGGTGAATTGGATGCATCGACATCAGCTTAGGCTGCCGCGAACCTGATGGGTAACTCGGATTCAGATACATTGTTGAGGCTTCTGTTGGACGAAGACCGGCAGATTCACACTTTGCTTGGCCATAGCAAAGGCTGCCTCAGCATTGCATACGCTTTGCAGGCCATCGCTCTGACGAGACGCAGCCCCGAGATAAGCAGGGCCAAGGAAATAGAACTGATAACGATGTGTGCGGTCGTTGAGTTTCCCAGTAAGTTTGACAGGGTCACTCAACATCTCGGTTCGGTGGACTGGTTTGGCGGCATGAACTCTAAACTACGGAACGAACAAATCTGTATTCCTGAGGCGTGGCATCACCTCGATAAAATGCTGCCGTTGCACTTACCCGTCGAGCAGGAGCTTACCGAGCGGCCAGAAGGTCCTTAATGCCTACTACCTGCACCTAAGATCACAACCCTCATCATTCAGCTCTCGATTATCTAGTGGGCGTGCAGATAGGTCACCACTCTGGTCTGCAGCGATCCGACGCCCAGATTCTAGGCCTGTGAGGCTTACCTTCGAAGCCGCCGTAACCACTAAAGCCCGGTGCCCTCAGCTTCCAGCACGTGTTCGCAGCCCTGCACCTTACTCCAGAACTCGGCCATGTAGCCGTCGCTGAAGCGAGAGATCGAGAACTCGAGGCCAAGACCTGCAAGCGGCCCGCCGCCACCCACATATTCCGCCATCATCTCCCCCAGCACAGGCGCGTATTTGAAGGCCTGTCCGGAGCCCAGGGAGTGAATAAGATTTGGCACCCGGTGATCCGGGCCGAGTATGAAACGCAGGTCGGGAGTAATGTCGAAGAACGACCGGTACCCCGAGCTGTAGACCGTCTGATCGATATTGCTGAACCGTCGTCGCGCAAGCTCCTCGTAAATGCGCATCTGAGAATAGCCAAGCGCTTGGTTGGTCGGATCATTCATGAAGTCTGCGCCGAGGACGCTGAGGGGGCTTTCCGAGAACGCGCGCGCCGTCTCGCGAATGCCCCTTTTACGCGGTTGGTGCATGTGGATTTCGCCATCGCGCCATTGGCGGAAATAGGCAAGGTTTACATAGTCCGCGATTATTGGCATGCCGGCTGGCATTTCATTGAGACTGGTGAGCCAGTTTGCGACATGCACGGGTTCAACGCTGACCGGTATCGACACCCCTGTACCCGCAAAGATAGATGGACTCCACGGACCTGCCGCGTTGATGACATAGCGGCAACCGAACGAGCCCGCTGAAGTCACGACCGTGGCAATGTCGCCGACATAATCGCGTTCGAATCCCAAGACTTCGCATTTCTCCCGGAGTATGACGCCACTCTTCTTGATCGCCGCATAAAGCGCTTCGCGAACATTGGAGGGGTCGACCTGGAATGCATCAGGTTCGTGATAAAATACTTCATCATCATTCAGCCGCACGAAATCGGGACAGATCTGGCGTGCATCAGCAAGGCTCAGTTGGTTAAAGCCTATGCCCTTCTCGTTTAGCGACCGTTCGAGTCCGCTCCACTTAGCGTTACGCCCACCCCCCGTATCTCGGGCAATCCACAAGGCGCCAGTATTCTCCAACTTTATCCCGACGCCCCAGTGTTCCTCAAGGTCGGCCCACATTTCCGAAGCCCGTTGCGCCAAAACGGCGGCGGTGGGATCGGCATTGGCGGTGCGCACGATTCCAGAGTGCCGCGCGGACAGCCCAGAACCAACGACCATCTTATCAATGACGCAGACATCGCTCGCCTTATGACCGCGCCCCGAGATCAGCTTTGCGATGGAAATCGCAGCCGCCGTTCCAAGGCAGCCGGCTCCGACAATGATGGTATGAAAACTCTGATCCATGATGAAGTTCCCGATGTGTCCCTCGTGGCCAACTCAAACGCAGGCAGCCAATGTCATCGATCGTCACACATTTGCGCAAACTTGTCGCGGCCGTGATACGCGTATCGCCCGCTGGCCCCCTCAACCGATATCGATCGTATCAAGCGTCACTTCGCGCCTCTGGCCGTCTCGCTCGACCGTGAGCGTAACGGGTTTGCCAACGCCGGCTTTGTCGAGCTCCGCCGACAGTTGCGCGGCCGTGAAGACTTCAACTCCGTCAACCGCGACGATGACGTCACCAAGCTGCTCCGTCCGCCGGTCGATGCCCCGCAAGCCCGCACCGGCCGCCGGTCCACCTGATACCGCCTCGATGATAACGACACCGTCGACACCAAGCTGAGCGGCAAACTCTTCGGCGGCGACAGACACGCCGATGCCCGGACGCGCCGGCTTCCCGCGCGAGATGATCTGCGGCACGATCCGGTTGACAGTGTCAACCGGCACGGCAAATCCAATTCCGGCGTAAGAACCCGTTTCAGAGATAATCGCCGTGTTTACGCCTATCAGGCGACCGGCGCTGTCGATCAGCGGGCCTCCCGAATTGCCCGGGTTGATGGCTGCATCGGTCTGAATGACGCCCTGGATTTCGCGGCCGTTCTGCGCGGGCAGCGTACGGCCAAGCGCCGACACGATGCCGGTCGTCAGGGTCCGGGTCAGTCCGAACGGATTTCCGATGGCGAACACTGCTTGCCCGATCCTCAAGTTATCGGATTGGCCAACGGGGATCGGCTGCAGTGACGCTGCGGATTTCGAGACCTTCAAGACGGCAAGGTCGTGATCGGGCGAACTTCCGACGATCCGGGCAGGAACCGTGTCGCCGCTGTCGAAGCGGACAAACACACGGCGCGCGTCGGCAATGACATGGTCGTTGGTGATGATATGGCCCGCCTGATCCCAAACGAAGCCCGAGCCCGTACCTTCGCTCACCCGCGTGCGCCCGAACACCGAGCGCTGCGCTACTTCGGTAAATATGTAGGCGACCGATGGAGCCGCCGCCTTAAAAACGTTGGCAGCGGTCGTCTCGAACGCGGCAAGATCACCGCGAGGCGTCACCGAGCGCGATTCGCGCTCAGAAAACAGGATCGTCTGGATCAAGCCGGTTCCAAACCACAAAAGTGCCGCGATAACGGCGCCTGCGAGTATCAAACGTGTATTGGCCATCGACGCGCGCAGTATCCTCAAGCTTGTTGATGCTTAAGACATATATCGAGCCCGAGGGGCAAAACCAGGGTTTTGGGTCGCACATCGCCGCCACTCGGATTGAGACTAAAATTCGGGATTACAAGTGCCAACGTATCAATGTGCTGTCAAAACCAAGGTCGAGTGTCCTGCCACGCCAGCGCCACCCCGCCTTCACTTCCCCGCGAGGCCGCACGTGAAGCCTTGAACCCGCGCCCTCACCGTGGTGCCCTCCCGCCGATCACAACGCGTACTGCCGCCTCTCACCCGTCGCCCGGCTTGAAGGAGCTCCACTTATGCCTGCTACCAAGCGCATCTATTTTCCCGGTACCGACGGCCACGAACTTGCCGCCCGGCTTGATCTGCCTGCCGGTGAGCCCCGCGCCTACGCTTTGTTCGCGCACTGCTTCACCTGCTCCAAGGACCTGGCGGCAGTCCGCCGCATTTCTCAGGGCCTGGCACAGGAAGACATCGGCGTGCTGCGCTTTGATTTTACCGGCCTGGGACACTCCGACGGCGAATTCGCCAGCACCAATTTTTCTTCAAACGTCGGCGACTTGCTCGCCGCCACCGACTACATGCGCCGTGAATTGAGGGCCCCGGCCATCCTCATCGGCCATTCCCTGGGTGGCGCCGCCGTTCTGGCCGCCGCCGCGGCGATCCCGGAGGTCAAGGCGGTTGCCACCATCGGTGCACCCTCCGATGTCGGCCACGTACTGCATCAGTTCGGCGCGTCCCTCGAAGACGTCCGCCGGACGGGTGAGACAGTGGTCAAGCTGGCCGGCCGGCCCTTCACCATTCAGCGCCAGTTCGTCGAAGACGTCGAGGGCCAGAACCTCGTCCAGAAGATCGCCGGCATGAGAAAAGCACTGCTCGTGCTGCATGCCCCGCGCGATGAGATCGTCGGCATCGAAAACGCCACAGAAATCTTCGTCGCCGCCAAGCACCCCAAGAGCTTTGTCTCATTGGATGACGCCGACCACCTGCTGACCCGCGGGGAAGACGCCACCTATGCTGCGAGGGTGATTGCCGCCTGGGCCGCGCGCTTCCTCGACCCCGAGCCCGCAAAACTCCAAGACGGACCCGTCGAGGGCGTTCTCGTCAGCGAAACTGGTTTGGGCAAGTTTCAAAACTCGGTTCGCTCCGGGAGGCATAGGCTGCTGGCGGATGAGCCTGTTTCTGTTGGCGGCGTCGATTCCGGCCCGAGTCCCTACGATTTCCTGTCCGTCGCTCTCGGAACTTGCACCGCCATGACCCTGCGCATGTATGCAGATCGCAAAAAACTGGAGCTTGGCCGCGTCACTGTGTCGGTTAATCACGGCAAGGTCGCAGCCCAGCATTGTGACGACTGTGGAGAGGTGGCAGAAGGCCGTGAAGGCCGTATCGACCGCTTCGAGCGAGTCATTTCCATCGACGGTGAAATTGACGCGACCGTCGGTGACAAGCTGGCTGAAATTGCCGCAAAATGTCCGGTTCATCGGACGCTGGAGGTATCTTCGGTAGTGGTCACAAAGATCGCTGACTGATCAATATAGGCCGGCGCTTACCACACCAAAGGACGGGCCCGCGGCGAAAAGCTGCGCCTGCAACTCGGCTGCGGCGAATTTGTCGATTTCAGCTCATTGCCAAAGCCGCGGCACTGCTGCAACTTACGGCCCGTTGATGCCGCGCAATGTGCGTGATAGACACCGCTCCGTGATTGCGGAAAGCGCGTGCCTGATTGCGCGCTCTGCTTGAGGCCGTCACAACATCTTCAGCGCCAGGGCCAAGCGGCCACAACTTCTCTCCCGCCCTGACCTGGCGCACCTTCTGACACGCTTAACAAGAGCGATCGACGTGGCAACAGACGACCTTAACTTGTCGAGCATGCCCGGCCGCTATGCCGGAGCGCTTTTCGAATTGGCCGCTGGCCAGAAGCACGTGGCCGAGGTCGAGGGCGACCTCGCCACGTTTCAGTCACTCCTTGAAGAAAGCGAGGAACTGAGACGTCTCGTCGCAAGCCCCGTTTTCTCGTACGAGGAAAAGGGCGGCGCCCTCAAGGTGATTTGCGAAAAGACGGGCATCTCTCAGTTGACGGCCAATTTCCTACAGGTCGTCGCTCGCAACCGCCGGCTATTTGCGATCTCCCAGATGATTAAGGATTTCAAGGCGCTTGCCGCCCATAGCCGCGGCGAGGTCACCGCCGAGGTCACCGCGGCCCAGGCGCTCTCCGACGAACAGGCAGCACAGCTCAAGAAATCGCTGAAGGCCTCGGTGGGCAAGGACGTGATGCTCGACGTCAAGGTGGATCCATCCATTCTCGGCGGCCTCATCGTCAAGATCGGCAGCCGCATGGTCGATTCCTCGCTGCGCACCAAGCTTATGGCAATCCGCGCTGGTCTAAAGGGCGCCGCCTGACCGAATTAAGAGATACCCGCGTTCCGCCATCCAGTGGAGCGCCGGATTGGACAAGTAGAACAGAGCATTTCACCGCTTTGCCGCGGTGTGAAACCGAAACGCGAATAACAAAGAGGTCACCCTATGGAAATCCGCGCCGCAGAGATCTCCTCGATCCTGAAGGAGCAGATCCAGAACTTTGGCAAAGAGGCCGAAGTATCTGAAATAGGACAGGTTCTCTCTGTCGGTGACGGCATTGCCCGCGTCTACGGCCTCGACCGTGTTCAGGCCGGCGAAATGGTCGAATTCCAGGACGGCACGAAGGGCATGGCGCTCAACCTCGAATCCGACAACGTCGGCGTGGTTATCTTTGGCGACGACCGCAACATTATGGAAGGTCAGACGGTCAAGCGCACCGAGGCGATCGTTGAAGTCCCCGTCGGCAAGGGTTTGCTCGGCCGCGTTGTTGATGGTCTCGGTAACCCGATCGATGGCAAGGGCCCGATCGAAGCAACCGAGCGCCTGCGTGTTGACGTCAAGGCACCCGGCATCCTGCCGCGGAAATCCGTGCACGAGCCGATGGCAACCGGCCTCAAGGCCGTCGACGCCCTGATCCCGATCGGCCGTGGCCAGCGCGAATTAATCATTGGTGACCGCCAGACCGGCAAGACCGCGATTATCCTCGACACTTTCCTCAACCAGAAGCCGCTCAACGATGGCGACGACGAGTTCGCCAAGCTGTACTGTGTTTACGTCGCAGTCGGCCAGAAGCGCTCAACGGTCGCCCAGTTCGTAAAAGTTCTTGAGGAACGCGGCGCACTGCCTTACTCGATCGTCGTTGCCGCGACCGCATCC
>JAUWFF010000104.1 GCA_030607105.1 Filomicrobium sp. | reverse complement strand
ACCTCGTGCGCATATTTTCATCGATTCCATCGGGCCTGGAGCGGTTGGACCTCGGCGTGCGGGAATGGATTGGTCTTGTCGGTTACTGGCTGACCGGACGCACGAGCGAACTGGTCCCTGGCCCCCAGCCATGAGACTTGGTCTATTTCGGCTGCGGCATGACGCGCATGTCGGTCTGCTGGAGCTCGGCCTGCAAGTCATAGCTCTTGCAACCCAATTCCTTGAGCTTGTTGTTGTAGCTCTCGAGTCTGGCAATTCTTCGCGCCCTGTTGCCTTCGGGATCGGCGGCGGAACCTGAGGTCATGCCTACGCCGGTTCCAAAGTACTGCAGCCCTTTCGACAGCGATGATGTACCGGACCGTGCGCCCTCTCCGCGCAGACTCAGGATCCACACCTTCATGCGACCGGTAATGCGTCCACAGGTGAGCTCTTCTTGGGTGTCGGCGACAGAGCTGGTTGATAGCGTCGGAGCGTTCGTCGCCGCGCAACCGCTGAGTACTCCCAGCCCGCCAACGAGGAGAAGGCTCCGTGCAAATCGATTGATCATCTGAATGGAAATATTCTCCAGCGCTGTGAGCGTTGTTCTCTATCTACACTGATAAATCGGGCCCCACTGGGGCAACAGCACGGACAACACTGAAGCGGTGCGAAAAGAATACTGGCGAGATTTAGGCTCAAGCAAGTCATCGCTCCGACCCCCAAATCTACTTTGATTCCTCGATCAGAGGCAATTCTTCTTCGCAGTAGCGTCACGTCACGGCGTTTCGTTCGCTGATCCACGTCTCAATTCACTGAGCACCTTGCAACCGGCTTGGGCATCGGTTCTTTATCCATGTCCGTAGGGACCTATAAGGCAAACAAACAGCAAGAAGCGGCGCCATGACACTTCACCTGGTTAAGCTCTGCGTTGGTGCACACACCATCGAGGATCTTGCGCATTGGCAGGCGGCCAGGCTCGCCAAAGCCCGGCGCAAATGTCAAAAAGCGCGGTTATTTCACACGACGTATCAGACCCCCAAGCGCACTGGCGAGCTCCTCGACGGCGGCTGCCTCTTCTGGGTGATTAAGGGGGTGATCCAGGTTCGGCAACGACTTATCGGGTTCGAAGAGGGCGCCAAGGAGGACGGTCGCCGTTGCTGCCTTTTGCTCCTCGATCCCGAACTCACGCCCGTGCGCCCGACGCCACGTCGTGCATTCCAGGGCTGGCGCTATCTGACCGCAGAGGACGCCCCCCCCGATCTTGGCTCGGCGGACGATTCACAAGTCGCCAGCATGCCGGCTAAGATGCGCCGGGAGTTGGCGGAGTTGTGTCTGATATGAAAAGCTCTTCTTCGAGGTTTCTTACCGAGCACGCTGCGAGCCTGCCGGACATTGTTCCGTTCGTCGGGCCGGAGGCCTTGCAGCGCGCGCGTGGCAACCAGTTTCGTGCCCGCCTTGGAGCCAACGAAAGCGGCTTCGGGCCCGCTCCCTCTGCCCTGTCCGCCATGCGCGAGGCGGTGGCTGAGAGCTGGATGTACGCTGATCCGGAGAGCTACGAGTTGCGTGAGGCGATTGCCGGGTTTTTGCAGGTTGGCATCGGAAACGTCGTGGTTGGTGAAGGCATAGACGGGCTCCTGGGGATCACGTGCGCTCTTGTTCTTGATCGCGGTGATGCTGTTGTTACCTCTGACGGCGCCTATCCGACCTTCAACTATCATGTCGCCGGACACGGCGGCCACCTGGTAAAGGTGCCCTATCGCGACGACAAGGAGGATTTTGCCGCCTTGCTCGATGCGGCCAGGGCCGAAGAGGCGAAGGTCCTCTACATCTCAAATCCTGATAACCCGATGGGCTCGTGGTGGACGGCCGATGAAATCACGGCTCTCATTGCGGATCTGCCCTCAAAGACGCTGCTGCTCCTGGATGAGGCCTATTGCGACACCGCTCCGGCAGGGACGCTCCCACCGATCGACGTGGCAAATCCCCAGGTGCTGCGATATCGCACCTTCTCCAAGGCCTATGGCTTGGCGGGGGCCAGGATTGGTTATTGCGTCGGTGAGGCGGGACTCGTCACCGCCTTTGACAAAGTCCGCAATCACTACGGAATTAACCGCGTTGGCCAGATTGGCGCACTCGCCGCTCTGCGCGATCAGGATTATCTCGCCGATGCCGTACGCCGCATCGCTGGAGCCCGGGAACGCATAGTTCGCATTGCCGCCGATAACAGCCTGGAGGCATTGCCGTCGGCAACCAATTTTGTCGCCATCGACTGCGGTGGCAGCACAGCATTCGCACGCCGCGTGCTCGACGAGGCCCTCGCACGCGATGTCTTCATCCGGATGCCCGGTGCCGCGCCTTTGAATCGCTGCATCCGCGTCACGGCGAGTCTGGACGACGAGATCGATTTGTTTGCGCAAGTGCTGCCACAAGCTTTGCAGGCGGCGCGAGATTAATCGTGCGCGGGCGGTCCTGCAGCATTGAGACTGCTCACGATTTCTTCGGGGCTGATGAGGGGGCGAAAAATTCAAGAGCCCGTGAGGATCTTTCGATCCCCCGGGCTCCATCTCTGCAATGGGATTGGCGCTTTGATTTCAAGTGAGTTTCCTTGCGTGTGTGTCCATTTTTCAAATTCGCCCCATCTCCAAATGGGCGCCGAATTCCTTGGAACAATACGCTGTCGTTTTCTCACCTATTACACGCCTGGCCCGATTACATCAGGTCATATCAGGCTTTGATCAATCCCTTACGCTCATCTCGGAGCAGCGCGCATGGCAGTATTAAATCGCTGCTTCGTGCTGACGAGTATCCGCATATACAGCCTACGAGACTTGCGGTTGAACTGACCTCGGCCCGCACAGTTTTAATGATGTCTGTTTGGACTGCGACCGCAGTGATTTCCTCACCGTGTTGTCAGTCCTTAAAATCGACCAGGTGGAAGCATTTTCTTAGACCTCCTTCTTGATCCTTTTTAGAATGGTGCGCCTATGATGTTTCGATGTCAATCCTGATTCGTTTTTGCGTCGCAAACGCCGCATGGGGATAATTGCTAAATAGCTTTTCTACTTACTGTTTTCCAGACCCGTGAATGACCTTGCACCTATGAAAAGGTCGGTTGTTGGGAATGCCACGCAAGTTTAGGATAATTCATAAAAGAAAACAGCCCGAGCATCTGCCCGGGCCGCTATCAATTGTGTCTTCTAATGGTTCCGTTTGCTGCGGCCGAGGGCCTCTGTGGCACCGCTTAGACTGAGTAGTAAAGGTCGAACTCGACCGGGTGCGGTGTCATTTCGTAGCGCATGTTCTCTTCCATCTTCAGCTCGATGTAGGCATCGATCATGTCGTCGGAGAACACACCGCCGGCCTTGAGGAATTCCCGATCCTTGTCGAGGCTCTCCAGCGCTTCGCGCAGGGTGCCGGCAACCGTTGGAATTTCGGCGAGCTCCGCCGGCGTCAGGTCGTAGAGGTTCTTGTCCATCGGGTCGCCCGGATGGACCTTGTTGTTGATGCCGTCCAGGCCGGCCATCAGCATCGCCGCGAAGGACAGATACGGGTTGGCCGTCGGATCGGGGAAGCGGACTTCGATGCGCTTCGCTTTCGGGCTGGTGGTGTAGGGAATACGGCAGGAGGCCGAACGGTTGCGGGCCGAGTAGGCCAACAGAACCGGAGCTTCGTAACCCGGCACGAGACGCTTGTAGGAGTTCGTCGAGGCGTTTGTGAAAGCGTTGATCGCCTTGGCGTGTTTCAGGATGCCACCGATGTAGAACAGGCAAGTTTCCGACAAGTCGGCGTACTTGTCACCGGCAAACACCGGCTGACCGCCTTTCCAGATAGATTGGTGGACGTGCATGCCCGAGCCATTGTCGCCGAACACGGGCTTCGGCATGAACGTTGCTGTCTTGCCATAGGCCTGCGCGACGTTGTGGATCGAGTATTTGTAAATCTGCAGATGGTCGGCGATCGTCTTGATCGGCGCAAACTTGATTCCAAGTTCGTGCTGTGCGGCACCGACTTCATGGTGGTGTTTTTCAACCGAAACGCCCATTTCAGCCATTACCGCGAGCATCTCGGAGCGGATGTCCTGGGCGCTGTCGATCGGCGGGACGGGGAAGTAACCACCCTTTGTGCGCGGCCGGTGGCCAAGGTTACCCATTTCGTATTCGGTGCCGGAATTAGACGGCAGCTCCGTGGAGTCGACACGGAACCCTGTATTGTAAGGCTCGGCGCTGAAGCGCACATCGTCGAACATGAAGAACTCGGCCTCTGGGCCGAAAAAGACCGTGTCGCCTACGCCGCTCGATTGCATGAAGGCTTCGGCCTTCTTGGCGATCGAACGCGGGTCGCGCTCATAGGCCTGACCGGTCGACGGCTCACGAATATCGCAGAATAAAGCAAGCGTTGTCTGCGCGAAGAACGGGTCAATATGGGCCGATTCGGGATCGGCGATGAGGAGCATGTCGGAGGCTTCAATGCCTTTCCAACCCGCGATCGACGAGCCGTCGAACGCGTAGCCTTCACTAAGCATATCCTCGTCGATACACGAGGCATCTGCGGTCACGTGTTGCATCTTGCCGCGTGTATCAGTGAACCGGAAGTCCACGAATTTTACGTCTTTGTCCTTGATCAGCTGGACGACATCACTTTCGGTTTTCATAAAGTCTCCCCGTGTTGGAGCGAGTTGGAGGATTGTGGAGTTAATTCACGAACGCGGCGTTCGCTGGCGGGAAGTGCGAAGACGGCACCGGATGCTGGGTTCAGATAGCCTCCGAGCCCGTTTCGCCGGTCCTGATCCGGATCGCTTCTTCTACACTTGAGATGAAGATCTTGCCATCGCCGATCCGGCCGGTCTTGGCGGCCTTTTGAATGGCCTCCACGGCCTTGTCGATCATCTCGTCCCCGAGCACGACTTCAACCTTCACCTTTGGCAGAAAGTCAACGACATACTCAGCACCGCGATAGAGTTCTGTGTGTCCCTTCTGTCGGCCGAAACCTTTCGCCTCGACAACGGTAATGCCTTGAAGGCCGATTTCCTGAAGAGCTTCCTTCACTTCGTCGAGCTTGAAAGGTTTGATGATGGCTTCGATCTTTTTCATGGTTCCCTGGGACCTCCATTGGCCGACTGGTCGGCGTGAGCGACCAGTCCGGTCATCGCGCGATGGTTAGCACGCCCTGTGCCAATTGGTGAACGAGAAATAAAGTTGAATGTTTGGAATACCTTGCCGCAATTGGGCGGGGCAAGGCGCAATCTGGCGCAGATATTTTTGCCTGCGAAGCGGGCAGAGTGCCGAAAAAATAGTCAATACTCTGCGGCGTGCTGAACGTTAGATTACGTTGACCGCTGTCAGCGATGCACAAGGCTTCACCACTGATGAAAGAGCCACCTCTAGAAATTCTCACCAATGAGCAGATGGCCGAGGCTGATGCGCTGGCCGTCGAATTGGGCGTGCCCGGCCTCAACCTGATGGAGAACGCCGGCCGCGCGGTTGCCGACGAGGCCGAAAAAATGGTCGATGCCGGAGCTCGCATTGTCGTTCTCTGTGGTCCCGGCAACAATGGCGGCGATGGTTTTGTCGCGGCACGCCACCTCCAGGAGCGCGGCTATCAAATCGCGGTCTATCTATTGGGCGAAACTGACAAGCTCAAGGGTGACGCCGCCGAGATGGCCAAGCGCTGGCTGGCGATGGGCGTGGTTGAGGCTTTCGAGGGCGCCAGACATGCCGTGACCGACGCGGACCTTGTCATCCTCTGCGTACCGGTCGGCGCATGCGGCGCGGTCGCGCGCGAGATCGGGCCCCATCTCAAGGCTGGCGCCGTC
>JAUWFF010000361.1 GCA_030607105.1 Filomicrobium sp. | reverse complement strand
GGACGTTTAGCGCTGCCCCCGGACGAGCTCCGGCCGCCTCAAAAGTGAGCCCGCGGCGGCAATCACAATCCCTGCAACAGCCAGCACCAAACGAGCCATCTCCATTGCATCGGACGGGAGGATCTGCATGATAGCGCAGGTTTCGGAACTGGATTTTCGTCGGGGAAATGAGCTTCTTTGGGGACGCATCATGACGCCATGGAAAATGCGCTCAATCGAATTCGCGAATTGATTTTGCTTTCTCCGTATATGCCACCGATTCTTTGAGCAGCCCAGTAAATCGCCCGATCGTGGCATCACCACTGCCGATAATCTGGCCGAGACCGTTGAAGTAGGTGTCATAGGATTCGTTATGTAGGCGATGCCGATATCCGGAGTGAGACGCCAGGCTCTAAACTGGCTGCCAGGAGGTTCACGGAAAACGCCATAGGAGGGCACTGTCCGGCACCACACGCACCGACCAGAACTGCCAGCCCATCTCAAACAGACCCATCAAAAATCAGCATGATATAGGCGGCGAACAGCGCCAGATGAACCGCTCCGAGAAGGACATTCGTGCGCGGACTGGCGAACGTCACGATGCTGACCAGTAATGTCGCCGAGAGTTCAACAATTCCCGCACTACCCAGTCCAAGCTCAACACGCCGGTCCATCACCCAGCCAATCGCCAGCACAGCCGGAATGGTCAGCGCGATCGTTGCCAGTGCCGAGCCGAGGCAGATATTAACGGCCCTTTGCAACTGGTTCTTCTGCGCCGCCTGAATGGCGCTGAGTCCTTCAGGCGTCAGCACCAGCGCGGCGATGAGAAAACCGCCAAGAGCCACGGGCGCATTCGCGACATCGATGCCGAAGTCGACATAAACGGCAAGGCTCTTGGAAAGCAGGACGATCGGCAGCATCGCCCCTATCAGACCGATACTGTGACTAGGAATACTATCGACGATAAAGTTATGATGCGTTGCCGGATCACCCCCCTTCTCCTGCTCGGGCTCCTTGAAGATGTCGCTATGCGTGATGGTCTGAATGGCAAGGAAGATCCCATAGAGTATCAATGACAAACTAATCAGGAATACGGCCTGCAGTTCCGACAGTTCCCCGCCCGGGGCCGACGGCGTGAAACTTGGCAGGATGAGGCCAAGCACCGCCAGCGGGATCAACACCGCAAGATAGGCATTCGCACCCTGCAGATTGTAGTCCTGGAGGCGATGCCGTAGTCCGCCAAGAACGAGACTGAGACCCACAAGGCCGTTCAAAACGATCATCAAAACAGCAAACATGGTATCGCGCGCGAGCGCCGGCTTGTTGTCTCCTGTGATCATAACCGCCGAGATCAACGCAACCTCAATTCCGATCACCGAAAGGGTGAGAATCAGCGTCCCATAAGGCTCTCCTAATAAGGTCGCCAGACCTTCCGCATGCCGGACTACTGAAAACGCTAGCCAGAGCATGATGAGGAATAAGGCCACGAGCAACACCCCGGCCATGGCGCCACCGATTGCGGCGGGGGCTAGCGCGTCGCCGAAAAAGGTCATCACAGCGAATGCCAAGTACCCACACAGGGTCGCAGCTTCCCGACGTACCCGGCTCAACAACTTCGAAGCTCCCTTGCTTGATCCATTTCAGCCCGAAAGACCGAGTTTGAGACGACCAACCCCACCTGTATTCATCTTCTAGATGACCTTCCCCGGATTGAGGATCCCACGCGGATCGAGCGCCGCCTTCACAGCGCGCATCATGTCGAGTTCAACAGTCGACCGAAACCGCGCGAGTGCCTCCCGCTTCATGCGACCAATGCCGTGCTCCGCCGAGATCGACCCATCCATCTCCGCAACCAGCGCATGTACCGCCTCGTTCATCTCATCCCACAACTCAAGATATCTTGCCTTGTCCATATCCACAGGCTGCGTGACGTTATAGTGAAGATTGCCATCACCGAAATGGCCGAACACCGCCGGCCGAACACCCGGGCACACCGAGTGAACTACGTCGCCGGCACGCCGCACGAAATCGGGGATCGCCGCCAGCGGCACGGAGATGTCGTGCTTGATGCTGCCACCTTCGAACTTCTGTGCCTCCGGCATATCCTCCCTCAGCTTCCAAAGCTGTCGTGCCTGATCCAGCGAAGCAGCCACCACCGCATCAAGCACGTCTCCGGACTCCAACGCGTCAGAGAGCAGCTGCTCAATAGTCGCTTCAGCTGCTCCGTCGCTTGTCCCCTTGGAAATCTCCAGCAGCACATACCAAGACGCCTCGCCTTCAAGAGGCCGCCGCGTGCCCGGCATGTGCGTCGTCACAATGTCGAGGCACCATCCGGACATGAATTCGAATGCCGTAAGGCTCGTACCGGCACCGGCGCGAGCGCCCTCGAACAGCCTCTGCACCGACTTAAGATCGGGCAGAGCTGCGAACGCTGTCGTCGTCTCCACTGGCTTCGGAAAGAGCTTCAGGACCGCCGCCGTAATAATGCCCAGCGTCCCCTCCGAACCGATAAACAAATGCTTGAGATCGTACCCGGTGTTGTCTTTTTTCAGGGCCCTCAAGCCATCCCATATGCGCCCATCAGCGAGCACAACCTCCAACCCGAGCGTCAAGTCTCGCGCGTTACCGTAAGCCAGCACCTGAACACCGCCCGCATTCGCGGCGAGATTGCCGCCAATACGACACGATCCCTCGGACGCAAGGCTAAGCGGAAACAGTGCCCCGGCCTCCAGCGCGGCCGCTTGCACCTCGGCAAGGGTGAGACCTGCTTCGACGACCATGTAACCGCCGGGCACGTCGACCCGTCGGATTTGGTTGAGCCTTTCTGTCGAAACAATGATCTCGTCGCCGGCTTCAAACGGAATCTGCGCCCCGACCAGCCCCGTATTGCCGCCTTGTGGAACGAC
>JAUWFF010000160.1 GCA_030607105.1 Filomicrobium sp. | reverse complement strand
GAACAGCCGATGTCCATCAAACCAGTGAAGCCCGAAATCGATTGGTTGGGCAAAGCGGTTGCCGAAAAGTACTTTCGCGACCACAGGCGCACCGTTTGCTAGCGCTAATAGAATGAGCGTCTCGAATATTACGATCAAGTTCATCAGATAAATGATAGCAGATCATAGTCTTATTGATAAGAACACTGCTATGCTGACCCTCCGCTCAGGACTTTCGACGTGATATCAGAGGCCCGTCATCGATCAAAGCGGAAAACGGCGGCGATTGGTGTTCTTTAAAGCTAAGAGATTGCAAGTTTCAGATTCGGCCCGAAAACTTACTTCGAGGCTAATTAGTTCGAACTTCCCTCAATAGCGAATACAAATAGACGGAAGAAGGAACCTCAAGACGTGCTAACGGATGACGCATAATGCTACCCGCCTGGCACATTTTATTCCCAGCCAGGAGGAACAGTGTGGCCACGCCAGTTTGAGGTGGCGCCACAATCTAACTGACGTTCGGTGGCCTGCCGTCGATTGCCTGTAAGTAATGCGGACCCTGAACGAACCTGTGCTGGGCAGCCTACCGGTCCCGGCAAAAGGGAGTGAAAAAATGACCGACCGCCACTTCATCAAACAGCTCAGTTCGATTGTTGGTGGGAAATTTCTTCACACCAGCGCATCGGCGACAGCGCGCTTTCGTAAGGGCTGGCGCTCTGGCGAAGGCGAAGCCGAGGCCGCCGTTGAACCGGGCAGCCTTGTGGAACTCTGGCGTATCCTTCAAGCATGCGTAGAACACGACCGGATTGTCATCATGCAGGCTGCTAACACCGGTTTGACTGAAGGTTCGGCTCCAAACGGTGAGTACGATCGCCCCGTTGTCGTGATCAGCACACTGCGCCTGAAGAAAATCCATATTCTCGACGAAGGCCGCCAGATCGTTTCACATCCCGGTGGTACGCTCTTCAAGCTTGAGAAGTTGCTAGAGCCATACGGGCGTCAGCCCCATTCGGTGATCGGCTCGTCCTGCATCGGCGCATCGATCATGGGCGGCGTTTGCAACAACTCAGGCGGTGCGCTTGTCCGGCGCGGCCCCGTCTACACCCAACTCTCTCTCTACGCTCAGAAGCGGAGCGACGGCAGTCTTGTCCTGGTGAACCATCTGGGAATGGACCTTGGAAATGAACCGGAGGAGATCCTCGGCCGTCTTGACCGGGGCGAAATCTCGGATGCAGATTTCCGGCCGACCGACAAACGCGCATCCGATGATAGCTACGTAGACCGCGTCCGCGATGTGGACGCCAACACTCCGGCCCGGTTCAATGCAGACCCGAGAACCCTTCACGAGGCGTCGGGGTGCGCGGGTAAGCTGGCCGTCTTTGCAATTCGTCTCGATACATTTCCCTTAGAGACCGGCGAGAAGGTCTACTACATTGGCACGAACTCGACAGATGACTTGACGGCTCTGCGCCGCCGGCTTCTCACCGAAATGGATCCGCTGCCGATTAGCGCCGAATATCTCCATCGGGACATCTTCGATATCGCGCGCATTTACGGCAAGGACACGCTTTTGCTGATCCATTGGCTTGGTACCGACGCGCTCCCTGGGATCTTCAAGTTGAAAGGGCAAATGGATGGTGTTTTCGACCGCATCCCAGTTCTGCCCAAGAACCTTATCGATCGAACCATGCAGTTGCTAACGCGACTTGTGCCTGACGCGCTGCCAAGGAGGATGCTGCAGTATCGTGAACGCTTCGAGCACCATCTGATCTTGAAGGTGAGCGCTGACCAGTCGGCACAAACAGAAAAGATTCTCAACGAAGTGCCCGGCAAGGACGGATGGTTTCTCTGCAATGCCGATGAGGCGAAGAAAGCGCTTCTACACCGCTTTGCCGCCGTCGGCGCGGCCGCCCGTTACGGCGCCGTACATCCCGGAAAAGTTGAGGACATACTGGCTCTCGACATCGCGCTGCGCCGGAACGATGAAGAATGGTTCGAAGAGCTGCCGGAAGAAATCGAACGCGACATCGTCGCCAAGCTCTACTACGGCCACTTCCTCTGTCACGTCTTTCACCAGGACTACGCCGTACGCAAAGGCGCTGATCTAAAGGCGGTCAAAAACAAGATGCTGGAACTGTTGGACCAGCGCGGTGCCGAATACCCTGCGGAACACAACGTGGGCCATCTCTATGCGGCCAAGCCACAGCTTGCTGCGTTTTATGAAGAACTCGATCCAACGAATTCGTTCAATCCCGGCATTGGCAGGACTTCAAAACAAAAGCGGCGCCCAGAGGCACCGCACGTTGCTTTCACCGACGCAGACAGCAGCAGTACGGACTCACATCCAAGAGGAGATGCTGTAACCTGAGGCAAAGCCTCAGAACAATCCAACACTCAACCGATAAGATGCACAACCCAGGACGCTAAGGATACCGCAAAAATGTTTCAAGTCCGACTACACGGCCGAGGAGGCCAAGGTGTCGTCACGGCGGCGGAGTTGCTCTCGATCGCCGGCTTCACGCAGGGCAAACATGCCCAGGCTTTTCCGTCATTCGGATCTGAGCGAACGGGCGCACCTGTCGTTTCATTTTGCAGACTCGACGACAAGGAAATTAGGCTCCGCGAGCCAATACTCGAACCCGACTGCGTCATCGTCCAGGACCCCACGTTGTTTCATGCGATTGACGTTTTCCAAGGATTGAAGCCTGGCGGTTACGTCCTCATCAACTCTAGTAAGAGCATTTCTGAACTCGGCGTCGCAGAGCAGTTGAAGGACGTTCCGGAAGATCACATTCGGGGCGTCAACGCCACCGAGCTGGCCATCCGCCCTGTCAGCCGACCGGTCCCCAACGCCGCGCTGCTTGGAGGGTTTGCCGCCATTTCGAGGCAAATCACGCTCGAGGCCGTGGAGAAGGCTATCGCAACAAAATTCGGTGGCCGCATCGCTGCAGGAAACATTGAAGCTGCACGGGCTGCTCACGCGGCCGCGCTTGGAAAGGAGCTGGTCAATGCTCAAACAGCTTGAAGGGAGTCACGCCGTTGCAGAGGCCGTCGCGCTTTGTCGGCCCGAGGTGATCTGCGCTTATCCGATCAGCCCCCAGACGCATATCGTCGAGCGCTGCGGCGAACTTGTGCGCGAGGGACGGGTCGGCAACTGCGAGTTCATCAACGTCGAAAGCGAATTTGCAGCACTCTCAGTCGCGATCGGTTCATCGGCAGCGGGCGCGCGCAGCTATACAGCTACCGCCAGCCAGGGCCTCCTGTTCATGGCTGAAGCGGTTTACAACGCGGCTGGTCTCGGCCTTCCAATCGTCATGACGGTCGCCAACCGCGCAATCGGCGCACCAATCAACATCTGGAACGATCACACCGACAGCATGTCGATGCGCGATGCCGGCTGGATCCAGCTCTTCGCCGAAACCAACCAGGAAGCACTCGACCTGCACATCCAGGCATTCAAGATCGCTGAACGTCTCTCGTGTCCGGTCATGGTGTGCATGGATGGCTTCATTCTCACACACGCTTACGAGCGCGTGGATATGCCTGACCAGGAGATCGTCGACAGGTTCCTGCCCCCGTTCAAGCCCCGTCAGGTACTAGACCCCGCCAACCCCTACTCCATTGGCGCAATGGTGGGTCCTGATGCCTTCATGGAGGTGCGCTATCTCGCCCATGACAAGCAGATCCAGGCACTCGAAGTGATCCCGGAAGTTGCCACTGAGTTCAAAGAGCTCTTCGGACGGGACAGTGGTGGACTCTTGCACGGCTATAAGGTCGATGACGCGGAAACGGTCGTCGTGACATTGGGATCCGTCGCCGGCACGGTGAAAGATACGGTCGATCAACTCCGCGAGGGCAGCACCAAGATAGGCGTCGTCACAATCGGGTCTTTCCGGCCCTTCCCGCTGCAGGCACTGCGCAAGGAACTCAGCGGCGCAAAACGCATTGTCGTTCTGGAGAAGTCCCTCGCTGTTGGTTTCGGCGGCGTCGTTGCCAACAACATCATGATGGCAATGCAGGGCAGTGGCATCCACGTTCATACCGTGGTCGCCGGGCTCGGAGGCAGGCCGATCACGGTGCCATCGCTGACCAAGCTGTTTGAGACAGCCCATGCCGACAAGCTTGAGGACCTTCATTTCCTCGATCTGCGACGGGACGTTGTCAACGCCGAACTTGCGCGCCAGCACGCCCATATCGGATCTGGGCCGATCGCTGAAAACATCCTGAAAAGCCTTTACCGCGATGAAGCTAATACAGCTAACGCTAGCTAAGGAAAGAACTGGGTTATGCCCCCGACCAAAGAGCTTTCACCCTCCCAAAAAGTGAAGTTTTACCAGAAGGGAACCTTCACCGTCGGCAACCGCCTAGTCGACGCCGAAACCCGATCTGTCCAGGCTAGCATGGACCGCAGCAACGCAATCACATCCGGGCACCGCGCCTGCCAGGGATGCGGCGAGGCGTTGGGCGCACGTTTTGCCCTCGATACCGCCATGCGTCTGACGGACGGCAAGATCATGGCTGCTAACGCGACCGGATGTCTTGAGGTTTTCACCACGCCGTATCCGGAAACATCCTGGCAGATCCCATGGATGCATTCGCTGTTTGGTAATGCCCCGGCCGTTGCAACCGGCATGGCTGCAGCCATGAGGGCCAAGGGTCGCAACGACGTCCGCATCATCGCGCAAGGCGGCGACGGCGGCACGGTCGATATCGGGTTCGGTTGCCTGTCTGGGATGTTTGAGCGCAACGATGACGT
>JAUWFF010000267.1 GCA_030607105.1 Filomicrobium sp. | reverse complement strand
CCATGCATTCAGTGCTGCTGAGTGTATTTTGTGACAGCTAGAGCAAATCTCCGGCTCGACCAAGCTGAATTGCGGCGGCCGAATCGGTTTATCAGTGCCGTGTTGTTCTTTGGCAAATACGCACCTGGAAAACCCCAATATCCATGACTTGAACGACGCTGGATGCGTCGTTGTCCAGCAGTTATCCCCAACACGGGCAGGCAGCGTGATCCGAGTTCGCCCGGTGGCGCTCAGGGGTGCGCCGGTGCTTGCCAGCTGGGATCAAGCCATTGCGACCTACGGGGATGCCAGCCAGTCCGCGACCCGGTGCAACATTGCTGCACTAATAATTGCAACACCGTTGTTGAACAAAAAGGTGGACGATCGCGACAGCGGTATCACCATTTCCCACCCAATCCACGGCAAGCTGGATCGAACCTGAATCGTGCCAGCCTCGACCAAAGCGACGATGAAGTAGCGGAGTTCAGTCTCCGCGGCCGGTCCGCGATGTATTCGCGGCCTTAGTGCGCCGGGTGGCCAGCGATATCCCCACCTGTCACACGCACAACCAACGGTGCCTGGGGCTGGTCTCATCCGAATCGATTAACGTGCCGATGCGCATGCGGTTTCGCTGTTAGGCGGGATCGCATCGCGCGCTTAATGCCTATTTTGTTCAAAGAACTTGATGGCGCGGAGTTGTTTTGAACTCGAGCAAGCATTCGAAATTCCAGTCAGCACGTGGTGGCGTTCAATGCTTGCGCCACTGGCTTGGCACCGCATTGAGCTGCGCGTTCTGGGCGCTGCTATTCACGGCCGGCTCAAGTGCTGCCGCAAACCAGCTTTCTCGCGAAGCGAAGACGATCGCGGTGTTCATCAGTTCTGATTTTGACGGCTGTTACGTGCCGGGCGTGATCCAGGCTATTCAGCAGTTCACTCAGAATGCAGCGGACGAGATCAACAGCCGTGGTGGGGTTACCGGCTCACCTATCCGGCTGAGTTTCCATGATGATGAGGATGAGGCCGCCAAAACGATAACCGGAATGGAGAGAGCGTTAGCAGACCCGCAGCTGCTGGCGATGATTGGAATTCCAAGTTCCACGCGCGGCAAAGCGGTCTTCGACAAGCACGGTGACGCGATTGGAGCTTCCGGAGTTCCATTCATCACGGAAGTTTCGCTCAATCAGATGTTTGCCCAACATCCGAACGTTTTCACCATGGCCAGCGCCGTTGACAACGAACTGGAGGTGCTGCGTGCGTTCGTAGCGGCCGGCGGCTACAAGCGCCCTGCGTTCATCGGACGGGAGGACGATCTTTACACCAGCGCCATCGGCGATGGGCTTGCAGAACTGCCCGATACGACATCGCTCGTGGCCGATCATCGGCTTCGAATTGAAGACTACAAACTGACCCGTGGTTCGGCCGATGCTGCGATTGCCGATCTGAAGGCAAAGGCTCCTGATTTGATATTTTTGGGTCTTGGTAGCGGTCCGGGTGCCACGTTCGTACAAGCGCTCGACGAGGCTGGCATTGACACGCCGGTCTTTGTTGTTCTGGGCCGCATCACACGGATTCTCAATCGTGCCGCGAACCTCGACCGAAACCGCCCGTTCTACCAGTTCGGATGGGATGGTGTTCCCAATGCTTACAACGAGCGGCTGCGCCACAGGATCTGGGAAACGGGCGAGCGCAGCTGGATCTTCAATGATCGCCCCGCGGAGCTGGCACCCGATGAATGGAAGCGGCGAGGCTGCCAATTGCGCAGCGTTCCCGTTCAATCCGTGATGGATGACAAGAACCGCCGTGCCATTGGCCGTGGCGCGCAATACCGTGATATGTTGAGCATGCTCGTCGAGGCCGCGCGGCGAGCGCCCGATGGCGCGAGCCTCACCCAAACGCGCCGGTACATTGTCGACGAGATCACCGCCCACAAGCAGGGCCGGCGCTTGCACCACGGCTGGTGGCAGGACTGGTCGTTCACACCCAAACGCGCTTCGGCGGGCGACACGTTGATTGTCGAGCGGGCGCCGGGGACATCTGATATCAGACTGGCACCGCTGCAGTATGTCCGGGTCGCCGGGCAGCTCAGGCCACGACCGGTCGTCTACATCAGCCTCGACCTCATATCAATGTCGCGGATCGATACCAATGATCGAAGCTTTGATGCAGAGTTCTATCTATCATTCCGCAGCGAAGCTCCGGACATTGACATATCGGATATCCATTTCACAAACGCCTATCGTGCCCAGACCGGCAAGGACAAGCTGATCAGCTGGCGAGAGATCCACGGGGGGCAGGAGAGTTCGAGCTTTCCCAGCAATGTCAAACTCTACCGGGTCTCCGGCAAGTTCAACTTCGAACCAGAGCTTGGCCGCTACCCCTTCGATACGCAGCGGTTGTCGGTCTCGTTCCAACCCGCCAGCGCATCGCAGCCCTTCCTGATACAGCCGCCCAGCGCTCATAGCATCACAACGCCGTTCTTAATCGACGGATGGGCCGCAAAAGACCGCTATGTGGGATCGGACCAGGACATCATCCCGACGATCGACCGGCACCTCGGGGAAAAGCGTCTCGTGCCGTTCTACAAGTTCAATTACACCTGGGTCGTTTCGAGAAACGCGACGGACTATTATCTACGGGTGATTGTCCCGCTTGGCTTCATCTTGCTGGTCACCTACTTCTCGATTTTCCTGGGCCACGCGCGCTTCGATTCAACGGTCGCCATACAGGTGACGGCGCTGCTTTCGGCGATCGCACTCTACCTTGCTCTGCCGAAGGTCGATTCCGACCAGGCGACGCTGTCCGACAAGGTCTTCATGATCACCTATGCGATGGTGAGCTTCATGATTGGCCTGTCGGTGCTGAAGGACTGGGGCTACGTTGGCGAGCGAAAAGTGGTCCGCCGGTTGGTTTCCTTTATTCAAACCGTCGTTTATCCGGTGATCGCCATCGGCCTGATGACGTCGCTCGTTGCCGGCCCCATGTACCTGGCGGAGATGAGTGAGAAGCTGTCCAGCTACATTAGCGGCCTTGTCGGCTGGGTGTAAGGCCGGGCCGGGTAGCGCTCTACGCCAACTGTATGCCCGTCTTCTAATCCCAGCCCAAGACGTTATGGACAACCGACCAGCGCCTCTTTTTCGTCGAAGCGCCCTGGCCAAGGATCCAATACTTGTAGAGCCTATCAATTTGCCGGCTCGACTTATTCAGCAGCATCCAGGCGTTGATGTACCTCGTAAGCGCGGGCGCGTCTGAAGGCAGTCCGAATACCACTGGGATGGAAATCACGCCGGGCTTTGGAAGCACGACGGAAAAGGACGGATACAACAGCGTCCATGCTGATCCGGCCTCGGCCGAGTAAATCATAGCATCGAATTTCCCCTCAGGCGCATCGAGGAAATCACGCGGGGATTCGACGACGACGATATCAGCGAAAGGGAACGCCCTTTCGGCGCGGCGAACGTAGAATGGAATATCAACCAGCGCCAGCTTCAGGTCGGTCATGGCACGAACCTGTTCCCACTCCGCGAATTCGCCCCGGCGGTGATCCCGGACAACGAGCGACAAGGATGCGTTCATGTACGGTTCGGAAAGCTGGAATTCCATGGCC
>JAUWFF010000001.1 GCA_030607105.1 Filomicrobium sp. | reverse complement strand
GAACAGCGCGTCTTCGCCTTC
The DNA here is from genome assembly GCA_030607105.1 of Filomicrobium sp. GTDB lineage: Bacteria > Pseudomonadota > Alphaproteobacteria > Rhizobiales > Hyphomicrobiaceae > Filomicrobium. The sequence continues at coordinate 19,033 of JAUWFF010000001.1, read as the reverse complement.
TGGGTGGTCGGTCAAATGCGCTAACCGGGGCAAGGGCCTCAAGTGCAAGGCGCAACAAACGATCTCCGTTCGCAAGACGCGCAAGCGGCTACTTGCGGTTTCGGCGGGGCGTGCCGATAAAGGAAAGTCGGTTAAGGCTCTTATGTACCTGCCGCACGGACTGCACCTGCCGGGCGGCGTGAGATTCAGCATTGATGCAAGCAAGCCGTAATCCTTGGAAGTTCAGACATGTGATGCCCGGGGCTGCTATGCAGCGGCTAAGCTGGCGGCCAAAGACTTCGCCGCGATATAATAAAAAAGAAGTGGTCGATCTCGTTCAAGAACCTCGAAAAGAGGCAGATCACGGTTGAGAGGCCGCTGGCCGCATTTGACGCCGCCTACAAAAAACTGAGGTAGCGTTTCCGGGTTGTCCTCGCGCCTCAAACCCGAGCCCGGCGGCAATGCACGCACTTACCGCCGGCAATTTTTCTGAACTGGACCCGCTCGGTCCGGGCCTTGTTACTTTTCGACGAATGCTTTTTCGATCACGGACTCGGCGGGGACACCGCTCGTGCTCTCCTCGAACCCGCATTCCCTCAGAATCGTACGCATATCGCTGATCAGGTCAGAATTGCCAAAGACGATGACGTGATCGACTTCGGCATAGAGTGCGGGCTGTCCTATATCGAAGAACAACCTACCGCAGGAGCTAACTGCCGGAGATACGACCGGCCTTGGCCACCTCGGCAGCGTCCGGCGACTTGAACCACTACACACTCGGGAAAACGATGTCATGCGCAAAATGGGCTTTACGGTTGCCCGCAAGCATGCCTACAAATTGCGCCCGTTTCTATCGGAACTGAGGTTCGTTCTTCCGGCGACCTATCTACTGCTGGTAACCTTCACGAGTTACGCGATTGCGCCTTCTATGCGCTCGTGGAGCTTGTTTCGATGGGCATTGGTGTCATTTTCGAGCGCTGGTTTGTCTTCGCCGAAGCCAAGCACGTTTTCATGCTGTAATATGGTAAAAAGAGTACCTGAATAAACCCGTGGTATTAGCGTGAATCTACGAACTAAGAGTTGGACTAATGACCGAACTTATTTGGCAGGCCATAGAACCGAAGCCCGTGGAACGCATGATTGGAGCCCGGAGACAGGCCCACAACGCCCTGCATTGGCTTGCCCGACTTGCCAACACATACATCGAAGCCGACGACGAGAACCGCCACGTCGAGCTTGTTTGGGACAACCGCTCTACGTCGTTGCACACTAAATCGTTCGGCCCCGGCGTCACCGTCGAGGTGCGTCTGCCGGCATTGGAAATGCAGTTCTGTGAGAATGGCAAGCCTGCACCTCATGTCCTGGCTTTGGACGAACGCACCCCTGCGCATGTCGAAGCCTGGGTCCTCGTCGAACTGCTACATAGGGGCATAGATCGCGACCGGTTTTCGAAAGCCCTCCCCTATCCGGCCAAGGATTTGATGCTTGGTGACCATGAGGAGCATGAAGCCGAAGCCTTCCATGACGAGCTCAACGCATTAAACGGCTGGGTACTCAATGCCGTGACAGCGCTTGTCGAGCTGCGCCATGAAATCGCGAGAGAAAGCGGGGTCGATGCCTCCAAGATACCGATCGTTTGCTGGCCTCAGACATTCCAGCTTGGCATTGAGACCTCAATATCGCCTGCAAGCGACGGCGACACCTTGCGCATCGGTCTATCGGCCGGAGACGCGCTGCGCCCGCAGCCCTACTTCTTCGTCGGCACCAGCGAGCAGGCGCTCAAAGGGGACTTCGATCCTGCAAGTGTGCTTTCGGTGCAGCGCATCGCATCCGAGAACCTTGCCGCAGACGACGTTATTGCCTTTCTCCGGGCTCAGGTCGGAAGTCATCGTAAACGAATTGCGAGCTAGTAATATCTCCCAGCACTTATGACGTCGGGGACACTAAGAGGTCTCCGGCGGGGCGAGCATCTAGGCACGAAGCTTCGGCAGCCGAGCTATTGTTGCGAGGCGCCACCTCGTCACCGAGCAACCGGCGCAAGTCACCGGATTTATTGAATTGCTTGGCGATAGCGACCATCAGGTTGGCCAAAGGCATAACAATTTCACTTTCGGCCCAGAATAGCCCTACTTCCTGACTGACCTCGGGCTCAACAAGTGGCAGCGCTTTTGTGCCGGGATGCAGCCCTGGCATCCGAGTGAAATGAGATGGGATCACCGTGCAGAGTTCCGTGAACTGCACCTGAAACATCAGGTGAAGAATGGACTCGGACTCAATCTTTGGCACGACTGCGCATCCTGCCTGCTTGAAAGCGTCGTCGACGAACCGGCGTTCGTGCATTGAAGGCCGCAACATCGCCAGAGGAAGAGCGGCGGCGTCCTTCCAAGTGATCTCAGTTTTATCCTCGAACTCGCCGGTATCCGGCACAAGAAGGCTCAGCCGCTCCGTATAAATCGGCATGAAGTTTCTACGCCCAAGGTCCGCCTGTTCGAGGTAGGTCACCGCGCAGTCTAGCGTGAAGTTGTCAAGCCCGAGCTTCATGGCCTCATTGCCAATAAAATGTACATCGACAAGGACACCGGGATGAGCTTCGCGCACTTTTTGCAATAGTACTGGCAGGATTGGTGACATCGAGGGCATGGCACCCATCCGCAGCGACCCATGCAGGTCCTTCTGCATTGCCTTGATTTCATCGCGCATTGCATCGCAATGGGAGATGATCAGTCTTGCCCATTTGGCAACATGCTCGCCTTCGGCGGTGAGACCATGAAAGCGCTGGCCGCGCCCACGCAAGAAAATCGGAACGCCAAGCTCGAGTTCGAGCTGCTTTATTCCGCTGGAAAGACTTGGCTGGGTAACGTTGCAACGCGATGCCGCCCGCCCGAAATGCTCCTCTTCGACGACGGCAACTAGATACTTGAACTGTCTGAGAAACAAATATTCTCCTCCACGCTAAGTGTCCTTCCACTCGGACCGCAGCGGCATGCACACGGCTCAAGAACCTGAAAATATCCGCAAGCCACGTTTTGTCATTATAGTTCAGACTGCAGCAAATTGCTACTTTGATAAACGTTATCAATCATCTGATAAAAGTGGGCACTTCCAGACAGCGGTATGCAGAGCACTGATCTCATCCCATTCCTAGCTTTTGCGCTCGCGGCCGGTCTTCTGATCGGATGCGTTGGGATTGGCGGAGTAATCCTTGTGCCGCTGCTGACCTACGCCGGCGGAATTCCGATACAAACGGCCATAGCAGCGGCGATGTTCGCCTACCTCGTCTCAGGAGCGATCGGCACAATCGTTTTCGCTCGAAGAAAATCGATCCGCTGGGACCTGACAGCGTGGATGTGGGCTGGAGCCATGCCGGCCGCGTTCGCGGGGGCGCTTGTCGCGAGTGCGGCGCCAGCATGGATTCTTGAGTTGCTGATCGGAATTTTAGCGGCCGGCTCCGGCCTCAATTCGCTTCTCGCGAAAACTGCAACGCAATCCACGACGGGCGGCAATCTTTCAATGCCGGCGCTCTTGGCTATTGGTGCTCTTACTGGGTTCGCCTCTGCACTCACTGGAACAGGTGGGCCGTTGGTCCTCATACCTATCCTGATGCTGCTAGATATACCGGTACTAACCGCAATCGGCTTGTCCCAGGCCATCCAACTCCCAATCGCTGCGCTGGCGACGGCAGGCAACATCTATGCAGAAAGTCTTGATGTTGTTCTGGGTTGCCTTCTGGCTGCCGGCATCTCGCTAGGCACGTGGGGTGGTGCGCGGGTTGCTCATGTTCTTCCGAAACCAACGCTTAGGGCCGTCGTCTCCGCGCTAATGGTTGCCGTTGGGACAATGATCCTGGTGAAGCTTGTCTATGCGGCATTGGCTGGGTGAGTGAGCACCACGGCGGGGATAACCTCATAGCCACAGGCAAACCCCTGATAGGCGTTGCGGATTTGACTATTTGACGCAGCAAAGCGCCCACTTAGAAATGCGAGGCCGCGCCTGGGACCTCTTCGGTATCGGGACAAGGCGCTGTCTTGCATGAAGCCCCAATAACAATAGATAGTTTCCCTGGAGGAGCGCCATGGCTGAGGCTGTAAAGCGCAAGAAAGTCACCATCAATACCCTGATGGCCAAAAAGCGAAAAGGTGAGCCGATAACGCAGCTTGCCGCTTACGATTATCGCACTGCAGTTGTGTCGGATCGCCTGGGCATGGATATTCTATGCGTTTCCGACACTGGTGGCATGATCCTGTTCGGACATCAGAGCACCGTTTCGGTCAGCTTCGAAGAGGTCATGATGATGAGCAAGGCCATCGACCGCGGGTCGAAGTATGGCATGCGCATGGTCGACATGCCGTATTGGAGCTTCCATGTCTCCAAAGAACAGGCGATTGAGAACGCCGGCCGATTCGTCCACGAAGCGAATGCGGAAGTTATGAAGTGTGAGGGCAATCGGCACCACGCTCCCAACATTGAAGCAATCGTGCAAGCTGGAATTCCCGTGCAAGGACACATCGGCATCACACCAATGCGGATGCCCCAGCTCGGAGGTTTCATAGCACAAGGCAAAACCGCCCGGCGCGCGAAGGAACTCATCGATGACGCAAAGGCTATGGTCGACGCAGGCTGCTTCTCGATCTTGTGCGAGGTGACGACGTCGGAAGTGGCCGAATACCTTGCCGAGATTCTGCCTGTGCCGGTGATAAGTCTCGGCGCCGGTTGCCGTGCGGATGGCGTACACATCATTTCGTCGGACCTCTTCCATCTATGGGAAGAGCACGTGCCCAAACACTCGCGCATATACACCGACCTCATCCCGATCATGGAAGACGTCATCACTCGCTATATGAAAGACGTCGTAGATCGGGACTATCCGGGTCCGAAAGAAACAGTCAACATGGCGGCTGATGAACTCGAGGCCTTCGCCCGCGACATGAAGTGGGAGCGCAAGCTCGAGGAAATCAAGGCTGGATAGTATTAACGGCTCCGAGAAGTTCGCCATGTATGGCGTGGTGTTCGTCCGCGAACTTCTCGGTTTTCATCTCATCGAAAGATAATTTCTGCCCTTTTCGCTTCTGCAAAAAAGTTCAGAAACCCGAGCTAGAAGCGAATTCTGGCGATCCTGGAGCTATGGCTAAAAGCCGGTCTTCACCCGAGAACAATCTGCGATAGCACAGCTAGGCCAGCAGCTACGATGAGAGCTACAAACGGCCAAGCAAGTGTCCGGCCGGAACGCGCGCGTACACAATCATAGGAAACTGTGCAGTTTGAACAATCCGCTGGCGTCCCGCCCTGACAGGCCGGCCGATACGCGATTTTATTTCCTGTCTGCATCACCGTGCTCCCCTCACTTTCGAATATCGGCAGGACTCTTGATGATCCCGCGCCGCTGGTGGGTTGTCTCTTGGAGTTAATATGGCTGCTGAGCCCCTGAGGCGCGTTGATCGAGCTCAATTTAGAAATCAAAATATTTATAGACCTCAGCTATAAGCTCGCTTGGCCGCGGTCTTTTTTGCATCCGCGTTGGATAGACGAGGTGCGCATTCGGATAGGCAGCATTTATTGGAAAAGGCCTTTCGTGCGGGGCAACCTGCTTCAATCAGTCGCAAGCTTCCTTGGGTTCTGGTGATGAGCGGCGTGGACCGACGCCTGAACAAGTTCGGTTCTTCCCCGAACTTCGCCCATGTAGGTGCGCCTGATCAAAATGACCGAGAATTACGGATAATAAAAAAGTCTTCTCCGCGGCAGCGGGTCACCTCGCGGGCGGAAACGTTTCTTGTTGAACGGGAGAGAATCGCATGACGAAAGCCAAGAATCCCGACCTCACCTATCCCGACTTGTCCAGCTACGAGATCCCCGAAGATAAGCTCGCGCAGATAGAAGGGATGAGGGACGCAGAAAAGCGTGCGCTGATGGCGCGAAAAGCAGAACTCGAAGAATGCGAATGCCGCGAAGGGATGTTCCCCAATCCTATGGCCAGCCGCCGCTCATTCTTCGCGGGCGCCGCTGCTGCTGCGGCGGCTGCTGGGTCGCTTCCCGTAGTGGCTCGGGCAGCCGCGCCTCCAGGGGCCAAGGAATTCGAGGTTCCGTCCGATCCGACCAAGGTTCAGGGCCGTCTTACCAACGACGACGGCGGCTACGGCTCGCGGTCACAGTTTGAAGACGAAGTGCGCTGGCGTTTCCCGACGAAGACCAAGGAATCATCCTGGACCATGACGCCGCTTGCGGCGGGTATGGGCATGATCACGCCGTCGGGTCTTCACTTCGAGCGCCATCATGGCGGCATCCCGACGATCAACCCGGCCAGCCACTCGCTCATCGTGCACGGCATGTGCGATAAGCCGAAAAAGTACTCGGTCGCCGACCTGAAACGCTTCCCATCGGATTCACGAATTAACTTCATCGAATGCTCCGGGAACGGCCTTACCGAGTTCAAGGCTCCCTACCTGAAGACGGTGCAAGGCACACATGGCCTAACCAGCACTTCGGAGTGGACCGGCGTACCGCTGTCGACAATTCTCGACGAAGTCGGCGTGAAACCGGGTGCAGCGTGGATCCTCGCGGAAGGCGCGGACGCCGCGGTCATGACGCGAAGCGTGCCGATTGACAAGGCGTGGTCGGATGCGATGATTGCCTACGGGCAAAACGGCGAAGCGCTGCGGCCAGAGCAGGGCTATCCCATCCGCCTGATGCTTCCCGGCTACGAAGGCAATACTCACATTAAGTGGCTGCGCCGCCTGGAAATTAGCGACAAGCCATTCCAGACTAGGGAAGAGACGTCGAAATACACCGACGTCGTGAAGGATGGCAAAGCGCGTCAGTTCTCCTTCACCATGGAAGCCAAGTCGGTGATCACCTTCCCGTCAGGTGAGATGAAGCTACCGGGTCCAGGATTCTATGAGATCACTGGTCTGGCATGGTCGGGTCGCGGACGTGTCAAGGACGTCGAGGTCTCGACCGACGGCGGCAAGACTTGGCATTTAGCCTCGTTGCAAGGGCCTATTCTGCCGATCTGCCATACGCGCTTCCGCTTCCCGTGGATGTGGGATGGCAATCCTGCATTGATTGCCAGCCGTTGTATTGACGAAACCGGCTACATGCAGCCGACCATCGCCTCGATCAACGAAGTTCGCGGCGTCAACGGTCATCCGAAGTTTGCCTCCATCTATCACCTCAACGGGATCATGGCTTGGGCTATTGGTGCTGACGGCTCGGTAGTCAATGCCGCCCACAAGGTGTGAGGAAAATAGCCATTGAAATACAAGGGCCGCGCCGCTTCGAGCACGAGCAAAGGAGCGAAATGCGGTCAGGGAGAACGAACATGATTAAGAAACTTACTGTGCCCTCTCGTGGCGCGAAGGTCGCCGCTGGTGCAGTCGTCGTCACCTTGTCTTTCGCGGCGGTTGCTGGCGCCGAGACATTCGGCTTCGGCACGACGCCGACCGAACAGGAAATCGCAGCCATCGACATCGACGTGATGTCTGACGGTCGCGGTTACCCGGAGGGGTCGGGGACTGTCGCCCAGGGCAAGGAGGTCTACGCCTCGAAGTGCGCTGCTTGCCACGGTGAAAATATGGAGGGCGTTAAAGAAGCTGGCGGTGCTGCTCTGATCGGCGGGCGCGGGACCATCGGTACGCCAAAGACCAAGAAGACGGTGGAGAGTTATTGGCCATATGCCTCGACGCTGTTCGACTACACCAAGCGCGCCATGCCGTTTAACGAGCCGGGATCGCTGTCCAACGACGAGGTCTATGCTGTCTCCGCATACATCTTGCACAAGGCCAATATTATTGACGCCAATGCGACGATGAACGCCGAGACGATGAGCAAGGTGGAGATGCCGAACAAGGACGGTTTTATCGCTGATCCGCGACCTGATATCTTCAACTACAGGTAACCAACGATATTGGCGGAACGGAATGCTGATGCTGACCGTCGCCGCCAATGCAGCATACGCGATAGCAAGATAGCGAGAAGCGGTCCGCCGAGCAGGTTAAACACCGTTAGGCGAAACCCAAGACGTTCGACCTCTTCTCGCATCGCGCGACGGATCTTCTTCAGCTCCCGTCGGAAGGGAATAAGCTTGGTGCGAAGATCATTCACTTGCTGCATCAGTTCCTGGGGCAATTGCTCGACGCGCGCTGCGCCTGTCATTTCCAGCACCTTTGCGATGCGCTCCTCGACTTGTGTGATCCGAGCGATGTATTGAGCCTCTTCAGCGCGGTAATGGTCCTGCGATGCGCTAAGGATCCTCGCTACACGGGTGAAGGGGCGACGTAAGGTGGTGCGAGAACGGATGCCGATGAGGCCCGGGCTGCCCGTGGCAAATTCAGTCATATTGAGCAAGAAGGTGGCATTGTCGTTCAATGGCCGTGCGATCGCACGGTCCCCGAGCTCGACGACTTGAGACGACAGAGGATCAAATAGCCAATCCGCGTCAGCTACAACGAAGAGATTGGCAGTATCGGTCCTGGGAAGGTGCGTCGTCCCTGCGTTTACACCAGCTTCCTCATCAACTTCAGCAAAGGCACTCTCCATGGGGCCGGAAAACGCGGCAGCGATGAGAGCTGCGCCGTCTCCGGACTTAGGATCGAAAGCGGCTGCAAGAGCTTCCGAATTGCCCTTCTTGAAGGACGAGCGAGGCAATGTTGCAGTTGCCCGCGTCGTCTCCACCAGAGGCTCCCAGTTGGCGGCGTTGGAGCCATACTCAAAGCTGCCAGCCTCCGCGAATAGGAGCTCGTTCAGGCTCGCTGTCACGGGATGGCGCGCTGACAGGTTGTCTTTCCCAACCCGGAGCCAAAAGGGGTAATTCATCATACGCCCATCAGCGCCAGAGACAGGCGCAGCGAGTGAAGCGTCTCCGACGACGTCATCGCTCTTGTAACGTGCTCCATACTTCAGCAAGAGATCAGAGATGTCGTTTATCTCCGGAGCAGGTTCGAGCTTCAGCATCCGGTTCGCAGGATTAAGACGTGGGTAGGGATCGACCATAACGATAAGTCCCCGTCCCCGCATAAGGTGTTGGTCGATCGCATAGAGCATGCGCCGCTTCAGAATCGGTGCATCGATGACGACAAGCGCATCGAGGTCGTCTGGTAGCACATCCGCGAATTGCGGTATGACCGCCACGTCATAGTGACGCTTGAGGTCTTCGAGGATAGCAAACCCGGGCCGCGGTTCCGTGGCATTCCTCGCTCGGAGAAGGGGGGTGAGAACACCTATTCGTGGCGTCTTCTTGCGTCCTAGGCTAGCAATTGCAAGAGCGAGGTCGTACTCCAGAAACTCGGCGCGCTCTTCATCGAAGTAAGGGATTACACCCAGCCGTTCGCCGTGGCGGAATACCGCTCCCAGAAGGAAGCTTTCGCCTGACGTCATGGGAACCCTCCGCACGCCAGCTGCCACGGCACTTTCGGCAGCCTCTCCGTACTCGACGGTTCGATGCTCGGTCATAGTCAAGCGGCCACCTGAGCGGCTCACAATCTGCTGGAGCAAATTGCGCACGCGTTTGGCGTGTTGACGTATTCGTGCTGGTATAGCGGCGTCGTTTTGGCTGTAGTAGACATCGATAACGCCTCGATCGGGAGCCTGCTCGGCAACAGCAATCGTTTCACGGTGCAAGGTAAATTCGCGTTCGTCCGTGAGATCGAGAAAAAAGGGAAGGCGTGTCGCGAGCAGAACGAGCAGCAGCACGGCGCCGGCCCAGAGGAGCAGGGAACCCCAGGCCCAAGGCTTTCCCCTATGAGATGTCAGTCGAGTTGCAAGAAGCCACGCGGCCAAGCCCAGCGTCAATGTAATTATGAGCAGAAAATAGATTAGCCCCGCAAGTTCGATACGCCCTTCGGCGAAGCGGTCAAACCAGTACTTCGGGCTCAGGCTAACGAAACTTGAAACTATCGGCGCAGAGGCGCTGCCTTCCAGAACCTTGGCCACCGCATCCCAGCCGAGAAGTATGAGAATCATTAAGGCGCCAAGTCCGGTTACAAAGGCAGTGACGTAATCGCGGGTGGATGCCGCAGCCAGAAGCGCCGTCGCGTAGAAGGAAGCAAGCCAGAGGGCGGCGCCGAGATATCCCGACAAAGCGGCTCCCCAATCAGGCTCCCCCAGATAGCCGACGGTCAACACGAATGGCACTGTTAGGCAGAGGGTTGTGAGAAGGACGGCTGTACCGGCAAGCCACTTGCCGATTACGATAGCGCTAATCGGCAAGGGCAGAGAAAATGTCAACTCGAGGCCACGGTCTCCGGGACCTTCTGCGAAAGCGCGCATGGCCAGCGCCGGGACCATGATCAAAGCTACCCACGGAAGAAAGGTCCATTGAAGGTCAAAGGTGGCAAGATCGGTCGCGTAGAACTCACCAACGAGGAAGACCAAGATCGCGAGCGCCAACAGGAACCAGACCTGGAAGATCAGCGTAAGGGGAGAATATATGAGAAGGCGGCCCTCGTGCCGGGCTACCGTCAAGACACCCGCCAGCCAGCGCCCCGCCGAAGCCGGAGCTTCGTAGGTGCGTTTCTGTGGGGCAGCCGCGGTTTGCTCCAAGCTCATGCAGTAGAAGCCTGAGAGTGTGAACCGCTGCGGGTCAGGTCTAAGATCGCGGGTGCGAGACGGCCCTTTGCATCAACGAGGTCTGACTTGTTGGCATTCGCGACGACGCAACCATCATGCATGACGATAATATGATCGCATAGCTCTTCCGCCTCTTCGAGAATATGGGTCGACATTAAGATCGCCCTTTCTTTGGTCAGAACCCGCAAGAGGGCCCGAAGTTCGACCTTTTGCCTGGGGTCGAGGCCGTCGGTGGGCTCATCGAGAATAAGTACTGGCGGATCATTAAGGAGTGCCTGCGCCAGCCATACTCGCTGTCGCCAACCTTTGGAGAGGTTGCCAAGCTCACGATCGATTGCATCTTCAAGCTTCAAAAGCCGTACTATGCGCTCCACGCCCCCGCGGCACTCGCTGCCCATAAGCCCCTTGGCATCAGCAACGAAGATCAGAAATTCGCGCACTGTCAGAACGGAGAAGCCGTTCGCCGCCTCCGGCAGGTAGCCTAGGCACTCTTGGGCTTGGAGCCTCGCCCGCGCGAGGTCATGGCCGTTGATCCGGGCGCTGCCATCATCGGGCAGAAGTACGCCAGCCAGCATTCGCATAGTGGTGGATTTGCCCGCGCCGTTGCCTCCGAGCAGACCGACTGCGGTGGGCGAGCGGACGGCAAACGAAACGTTTTCAACCGCCTTACGCGCGCCGAACGATTTCGAAAGGGACAGAGCTTCGATCAGCATTAAACAAAAAGAATGACCTGTGAGGCGAAATACTTATCGTCGAGTGTCATGGACCAAGATCGGAAACGAAGCCTGCCACGATGAACAGCGCGATACTGGTCATGGTGAGGACATAACCCAGAACCGTCAAGCTCTGGGAGAGCGCGCGCCGACTGTTCTCGGGGGTTGAAGCCGGCTGCCTGTCACGCGTGCTCCGCTTGGCCAAAAGCGATCCCGCCGTCACGAAGAGCGCGCCAATAATGGCAAGAGCAACCACGATCGAGCGCTGCGATATGTAGGTTAGTGCATCGATCATGGGGAGCGGTTCGGGTTCTGAAGCGTTATTGACCTGACTTCGCATATGCCTCCGCAAAGTCAGACTTCGTGCCTGACTTGAAGCTCTTCATAGCCTCTTCATGCAAAATCTCCATCGCGTCCCTCTTGATTGCGTAAGCCTCTTCAGAGCTTAGCATCTTGTAATCCCGCGGACGCGGCAAGTTGACCTCAATGACCTTTCGGACCTGAGCAGGGCGGTTCGAAAGCACGATGATTCTGTCGGCGAGGAAAATAGCCTCGTCAATTTCCGACGTGACGAAAAGGTTTGTGCGGCGATTTTCCTCAAACAGGCGCAAAAAGAACTCCTGCATCAATCCTCGCGACATGGCATCCAAACCGCGAAACGGTTCGTCCATTATCATGATGCGCGGATTGTTAATAAGTGCTCGCGCGAGTTCCGCCCGCCTTTGCATTCCGCCCGATAGCTGCAAGGGATATTTGTTCTTGAATTCTCCGAGTCCTACTTTGTCAAGGAGCCGTTCGGCTTCCGAGCGCAATGCCTTCCCCTTGAGATCACCACGCAATTTGGGTCCAAAAACAATGTTTTGATAGGTCGTCTGCCAAGGAATCAGCGCTGTTTCTTGAAAGACCACCATTCGATCTCGCGCAGGACCCTTCACCTTGCTGCCATCGAGCAAGATTTCGCCGCTGTCAGGTTTCTCAAATCCGGCGATAAGATTGACGAGAGTTGACTTCCCGCATCCTGAGGGACCTACGATTACCGTTAACTCGCCTGGCATTATTTCCACGGAAAGCGATTCAATCACCGACTCCGACGCCCACTCATCCCCATAGGCCTTCGACACCTGGCGGATTTCCACCTTGCTCTGACCAGGCGTATCGCCTTGGGTACCGCTAATCTCGGCGTCGATTGTGTCCTGCGCCATTATCCGTCCTCGATTAATTTCATCTTCAAGTCGCAGCGGTCATGCCTAGAAGAGGCGTCGCCAGGGCATGAACCAGTCACCGAGCAGCCGGATCGCACTTGACGACAGATAGCCGGCAATGCCGATTGATATCATGCCTACGACGATTTGCTCGAGCGAACCGCCCATGTACGAATTCCAGATAAAGAAGCCGAGCCCCCCACCACCTTGCGTCCCACCGCCCGAGATCATCTCCGCAGCCAGCACAACTTCCCAAGTAATGCCCATGCCAACTGCTGCACCCGTGAAGATCGACGGCAATGTGCCGGGTAGAATTATCTTCGAAAAGAGGTCCCACTGAGAGGCCCCCATAGACTGGGCCGCCCTAAGGTAACGCACATCTATCGTGCGTGCGCCGCCGAGGACGTTAATCACGATTGTGAAGAACGCGCCCAGGAAGGTGACGAAAGCGATCGACATCTCGTTGGTCGGCCAGAAAATGAGCGATGCCGGAACCCATGCCAATGGGGGTATAGGCCGAAGGATTTCAAAGGGCGGGAAGAAGACATCGCGGAAATATTTGTTCACCGCGAGTGCCAAGCCAAACGGGATGCCGACGATCATCGCCACAAGGAACCCCGACAATACGCGTTTGAAGCTTTGATACCAGCTATCCCAGTAGCCTGGTTTCGGCAGCACCTTTAGCCAAGCGGCAAAGACATCGCTAGGCGGCGGGATCAGACCAACTCCAGGGATCATCCACTCCTTGCCGAACCACTCATCCCAACGCGCGCCAATTTCCCAAATGAGCAGGAAAACGGCAATCGCGGTTATGCCGCGCCACAGCGACTCGTTTTGCGCTAACTTTTGCAATCGAGATCGTTTCTTTGGCGCTGCCTGAACTCCAGCATTGTTGGGCTGCACGATGTCCGTCATGAGTCTCGCAGTGCTCCTCGATGTTTCAGGCTAATTCGCGCTCGCCGGCCTTGAAGGCCTTGATTGCTTCTTCGTGCACCGCTTCGTTCACTTCCTCCATCAATAGCCTGAACTCTTCAGAGGATTGAGTTTCATACGATCGCGGCCTTGCAATATCGACATTCACAGTCTTTTTCAGCTGGCAGGGGCGCGTGGTGACAATGTGCACCTTGTCGCCGAGGAAAATTGCTTCCTCGAGATCATGGGTGATGAAGAAGATCGTTACCTTGGTGCGGTCGTACGTCTCGAGCAGCGACTCGTGCATGATCGACTTCGTCAGGGCGTCCATCGCGCGATAAGGCTCATCCAAAAGCAGCACTTTGGGGTCGTTGATGAGGGCCCGCACGATCTCGGCGCGACGCGACATGCCGGAGGAGACTTCACCCGGATACTTTTCGGTAACGCTCCCGAGCCCAGCCTCAGCTAACATGTCACGAGACTTCTCCAAAGCAAGCGATTTGGAAAGACGCCCCTGAACCATCGGTCCATAGGCAACGTTTTGGGCCAGCGTCTTCCATGGAAACAATGCGCCGTGCTGAAACACCACCATGCGCTCCGCGCCCTGCTCCGCCTTTGGCTTCCCGGGTCCACAGAGCAGCTCTCCATCGAGCAGGATCTCGCCGTAAGTAATCGAATGAAAGCCAGCGATTGCATTCAAGAGTGTTGTCTTGCCGCATCCCGATGGCCCCACGATCATGCAGACCTCGCCGGCAGCGATCTCCATCGAGCAATCTTTAACGGCCATGACGTTCACGCCCTCGGGATCGTAAATCTTCGTTACATTGCGGATGCTGAGGGCGCCGCGTGATTGAGACACTGTCATCGACCGTTTAGCCTCGTCAAAATTTGATACAGAGACATTCATTTTTTCCAGCTGCCGCCTGTTTCAGCGTCGAGGAAGTTAGCGACCCTGCAAGGCCAGCGCCTTAACGTGCCACTGCATGAGCCAGTTCCCCAGGGCACGCACCATGACGGAGGTAATCCAGCCGACAAACCCAAGTGTGATCATTCCAATAACCATCGGAACCGTGACGTTGTTCATGTAGGAGTCGACAATCAGATAACCCAACCCAAGGTCACCCGAGACCATTTCTGCGGCAACCAACGAAAACCAAGCAACGCCAATGGAGATTTGTAAGCCGGTGAAAATGTAGGGTAGAGCGCCAGGAACCACGACATGTTTGAAAACATCCCAATTGCTGGAGCCTAGGCAACCCGCAGCCCGGAAATAAGCTTCATCAATCGAGTCGACACCAAGCATGGTATTGAGCGTGGTCACGAATAGCGAAGCTAATGTCGCGAGAAAAATGACCGGCGCCTCAAAGCCCGGGAACATCAAGATCGAAAGCGGCACCCAAGCCAAGATGGGAATGGGACGCAGCGTTTCGAGAATGGGAAAAGCATAGTCACGAATGCGCTTCGACCAACCCATAAACAGCCCAAGAGGAACGCCGACCCCGGTAGCGATAGCGAATGCGATTGCAATGCGCCGGCAGCTTACGAGGATATGTTCGTAATACTCCGGCGTAAAAATAGATATGCCTTGGAACGGTGTCCGAGCAAAGAGTTCGGTAAAAACGGCGATGGGACCGGGTATTTTGTCGAAACGGTCTACGCGAAGCCCTTCGCAAAGGAGCCACCAGACAAACAACCACAGACCAACACCGAAGATCGTAAGGTAGGGATCGGGAGTCTGCAGTGACTTTTTGAAACGGTAAACAAACATGGATAGACCGGTCGGCGCTTCTATTGACCGGGACATATCTGTAGTTTCCTGTCTCATGGGCCCTCTCGGGTTATCAGCACGGCAGCTGAGTTGCCCGCGGCTTCACGGCGCTCGCCGATGATCAGCTCTTACCGCTTTGGCGTTGGCAACAGTTCATTAGAAGAACGTAGGGCTCCGGCAAGCGCAAGAAACCGAAGCCCTACATCACAGCAGGTTACTGGGCCTTGATTTCACCGACGGGTGCTGTGATACCTCGAGCCTTCAGGACTTCCTCTGCAAATTGAGGCATAATCCCATCTGCACGAACTTCCGGAGTCGCCGCTGGCTTTCTCGGCAGACTGTAGAGGAATGCCGTAGCATTCTTGATAAGCTTCTTCGCTCGTTCCGTTACCGCGAAATCCAACGTTAGCTTCGTGGTACCTTTCGGGCCTGCATAGAGTGCTGCCCATAGAACTTTCTTATCGATCTGCTCCGTCTGCGCCTCTGCCAAGGCCGCCACTTCATCAGCATTATTGAGGTCTGCCAGGAAAAGTTGCGCGTCGAGTTCCGCATTAAGCCAGCCTTTGACTACATCCGGGCGCTGCTGGATGAGGTCGTTCAACATGACCATGAATGCGCCATCGTAGGCGTCGAAGTCCTCGCCAGAGGCCGCCCGCCGAGCCAAGCCGGCCTTGGCGATTTTGGTTGCCGTGGGCTCCCAGATTGCTGCGGCATCAAGTTTGCCTGCTCGGAAATTCGTCGTGATGACTTCAATGTTCTGATTAAGGTAGCGACGCGGCTTAATGCCCGCCTTTTCAAAGGCCAGCCGTGCGAAACGGTCGGTGCAGGCACCATGCGGCGCTGACGTCGTTTTCCCATTCATCCACTTGACGGCTTCCTTACCGTCTTTGAATTGCGGCGCGTCGTTGCGAACTAGGAAAATGTTGCATTGCTGCTTGGAGGTACCTAGAGCTGCCACGATCCGAATATCCGTGCCACCTCGGTCAGGAAGATTCCGAAACGTCGAGGCAATTGCCGGCATGTCGCCCATATAGCCGATATGCTGTTTTTCGCCAGTCATCGCGTTGACAATAACTGAACCTTGCAGACCAACCTCAAACTTGGCGGTCGAGCCTTCCGGAAGGTGTTTCTTCCAAAACTGCTTGCCATTATTGACCACACCAGACCATGATTCCGTGTAGTAGGGCTGGTAACCGATGACGAGATCGACCTTTTCTCCCTCCTTGCCGAAATCCACAGCCGAGGCGGCGGACGGCGCTAGAATTGAGGCCGCCGCAAGCAGCGCGGCCATTCCTACAGCATTCAATTGCATTGGCATTACGTTCCTCCCTGAGCACTGTTTGTTCTATTCGCGGCGCATGCCGCACTGTGGGCTCATGCTTCGGCTTTTTTATTTGAGAGCGGATTTTTTTCTATGTCGTGTTCATGCCCAATTGACGATCGTCCGAGCACTCCGCACGACAAATTAGGATGTGCGCCCCATTATTTATTCGAAGATGGGCGTCGCATAGTCCGCTGGTAGCCGTAAAATAGCGGTTCCTTGGCGGTCGTTGCGGGCCCGAAATCATAGCTTGGTCGCCTAACCTTTCGTTCTGATGGTCGAGCGGTCACATGGACCCAGAGCGACAATATGGCACAACATTCGTCGTCTGCATGTAAAATCGTTCGTATTGATCGGGCGATTTTTGAGGCCTATCAAAATCTGAGTCTACTGATCAGGCTTTCCTCGTTTCCGATCGTTTTTAGCACTCGACCCAAGATTGGCGATTTGCAGCTTCGATTCAGTTATAGGGAATTTTGATTGTGCTTTGGCCGGTTGATTCGTGCATACTATAAGTAGTTACACAAGTAGTTGAACTTCGACGCGTGGTTCTGGCTCGCCTGAGCGGGTGCAGCAACTGCACGCGATGACGCTGTCGACGACAGCTTAACAATCGCCCATTGCCATCGTGTCCGCCCCGTTTCGGGCGAATAATCGATTGAGGAGAATAGGTTAGGATGCCTGCACGCAATCACAGTCAGTGGCGCGAATCGCCGCCTCTACAAGATAGTGAGTGGATCGACAGTCGAATCTACTCAGACCACGGCATCTTCGAAGAAGAGAACGAGAAAATCTTCAAGCGGGTGTGGGTACCCGTGTGCCACGAAAGCGAGCTGCCGAAGCCCTATGATTTCCGCACCACTAGTATTGGGCGGGAACCAGTTATTGTTTGTCGAGGACCCGACAACCAGATCCGCGCATTCCTGAACGTCTGCCCACACAGAGGCATGCTCATCGAGCGCCGACCATCCGGTAGCTTTCTCGAAGGCCAACCCTCTGGTAACCCAAAACGCATTACCTGCATGTTCCACGCTTGGCAGTTCGACATGAAGGGCAACTGTGTTTATGTCGCCCGCGAAAAGGAGGGCTACCAGGACCGTCTCTGCAAGAATGATGTGGGTCTGCGCCGGTTGCGCTGTGAGGTCAAGTTTGGCGGGTTTATATGGGTGAACCTTGACGATAATCCAGCCGTGTCGCTGGAGGACTGGGCTGGTGAGCCCTTCAAATGCCTACGCGAGACTCTTGAAGAAGAACCCTTGGAAGTTTTTCATTACCACAAGGCCGTGATCGGCACCAATTACAAGCTGTGGCATGATACGAACAGTGAGTTCTATCATGATTTTATGCACTATCATAACCGGGTTACCGGTTTCAACGACGCCTACTTTGCTCGAAAAAATGAAGCCTTCGATCACGGGCATGTCGTTGTTGGCACATTCGAAGTCAACTACGAGAACTACGAGGGGTTCGAAAGTCGCGCAGAATTGTCGTTCCCACACCTGCCACCGAACCAATGGTACATGATCGACCTGTTCCCTGGTTTCAACTTCAATTTGCGGGGCTCCGCCTTGCGCGTGGACGTCGTGACTCCGTTGGGACCTGATAAGGTTATGATCGAGTTCCGCGGCCTTGGATTGAAGAGCGACACTCCCGAAGAGCGCATTACAAGGATCAATCACCACAATTCTATCTGGGGCCCGTTTGGTCGGAACCTGCATGAAGACCTCATTGGAGTGGCGGGACAAGGAACGACCATGCGTCCAGGCACCGAGCCACGCAACATCCTCCATGGCCGTCAAGAGAACCAAACAATCCATGACGAAAACGGCATGCGTCACTACTATGATGAGTGGGGCCGCTGGATGAACCGTTCGCCACGAGAACCAGACAAGGCCTATTCTCCATCGCAAGCTGTCGCCGCCGAATAGCCTCGTCAACAAATACAAAAAGGCTGGTTCGGAATTTCCAATGAGTTTGCCTCGCGCGGTATCGCCCACCTTACCGAGCGCGAGGTAGCTCGTTTCGGGAACGGCTGCTTACACGACACAAGAAGGAGGACGACCCGTTGCAGAAGCAAAACCTAGAGGCCGTTTCAGCGGTACGGGAGACGATTTATCGGGCGACGGCAGCGCTTGACGATCAGCGTTGGGATGATTGGCTTTCGCTTTGTGCGCCCGGCTTTCACTACGCGATTACGTCATTTAGCCCCGAAATCAATAAGGACATGATTTACCTGCAGGGCAGCAGGAAGGAAATGGAAAGCATGGTGCACATGCTGCCCAAGCATAATACTGACCATTCGCCGTTACATCGGCATACATCCGTTTACACGGTCGACGTTGCCGAAGACGGCAAGTCCGCGGAGGCCCTCAGCTCGGTGGTAATCTATCAAAATATGCTGGATGGAGTGAACTCGCATATAGATTCTGGCGAGAGCCGATTGTTTCTCGTTGGGAAGTATAAAGATACCTTCAACTTCGAGGATGGTGAGGCAAAGTTCGTCAAGCGGCAGTTACGGCTCGAGAACCGGCGGCTGGATAAGGGTTCGCACTGGCCGCTCTAGATTTATTCGATGAGCGGC
>JAUWFF010000392.1 GCA_030607105.1 Filomicrobium sp. | reverse complement strand
AACTGGTCGCGGACATTCTTATGAGCAATGCCCTTGTGGCAATCGATACACGTATTGCCAGCCTTCATGGCAGCCAGATGCTGCTTGCGCGCACGCGGCCGCTGGAACTCTGGGTTCATGGATTCAAGGGTGTGACAGTTGCGGCATTCGCGGCTGTCTGTCGCCTTCATCGAAGCCCACACATGTTTGGCTAGGGTGAGCCGCTTCTTGTCGAATTTTTCGGGCGTGTCGATGCTACCGAGCAGGTGGTGGAAGACCTCGTTTGAGGCCTGGATCTTGCGGACCATTTTGTGGACCCAAGGGTCCGGAACATGGCAGTCGGAGCATTTCGCCTGGACGCCGGTCCTGTTCTGATAGTGGATTGTTGTCCGATATTCCTTGTAGACGTTATCCTTCATCTCGTGACAGGAGATGCAAAATGGCATCGTGTTGGTCGCTTCCATGGCGGTGTTGAAGCCACCCCAGAAGATGATGCCGCCAACAAAGAAGACTGCGGCAGCCGCCAACGGAACCCCCCACAGGGTCATCTTACGCCAAGTTGGTTTGTCTGACGCGTTGCCAGTGCTTGGGCCGTTGGCCTTATCGTCCGATGCCATGTGTCTGCTCCTGGTGCCATCGGTCCCGATCAACGGACCTTCGTGGGATAGAATTCAAAAAGAGGAGTAGGTGGCGGGCGGCATCAGCTGCCGCCCGCCCGTTCATCTCCGGTCACGTTATGTGACGTGATGCGTGCGGTTGTAGACGTTGAATTTGCCAGTTGGAGCGAAGAGGCCCTTGATACGCTTCTTCTCTTTCAGCGTCTTGGAATCGTAGACAACGATTTCGCCGTTTGGCTTCAGGCTGTCCTTGCGGTTCCAAACGGAGACCCAGAACTCGCTGCCGTCCTTGTTGAATTCAATATGGACTGCAACCTTGCCTTCGTCCTCCGTCGGCACAAGCGTCTTCACGATCTCCCGGGTCTTCTTGTCCAGCACTTGCACAGCCTGTTGGACTTCCGGCTCGGGATGCTTGGTCTGATCGAAAACGACGTAAGGCGAATTCGGGTGCGTTCTGATAAACAGGCCTGGGCCGTCGGATTCTACATTGTAGCAAACCTTCCAGGCTTGATCGGCATGCCCTTTGGGATCATTGCCCCAAACGGCGACTTTGCCCTCACCCAAGTGAGTCGTCCCGCCGACGGGCCCGCATTTGTCATCGACCCAGTTCGCACCTGAACCCGGATGCGGTAGCTTGCCGACGTCAATCAGTGCTTCCGCTTTCCAATCCTCACTATCGACGATCACCATCTTATTGGAGGCGTTGGCAGCGATCTGGAAGTAGCGGCCTGTGGGATCAAAGAACCCGTCATGCAAGAACTTCGCGGTATTCATCTGCGTGATGCGAAGGTTGTCGAGGTCCGTATAGTCGACCTGCCACATCTGCCCGAGCTCTTTGGCCGAAACCAGGAAGCTCGATTCATTCGGCGTGGTGTAGACAGCAGCCACGCGGCTTTCTTTGACGTAGTCACCGTCGACGTTGACGCCGCGCGTGGAGACCACCTTCATCGGCATCATGTCTTCCGACCTGACGATCACGAAGTGCGGCGGCCAGTAACCGCCACCGATCACGTACTTGCCATCACCAGACACGGCGACATCGCGAGCATCGTAAGCAACTTGGACTTCCGCCACGCGCATATTCTCGGGCATCTGCCACAAATCAATTTTGGTGAGCTTGCCGTCACGCCCCATCGTGTACCAGAAACGGCCTGGGGTTGCGGTTTTGTCCTTCTTGTGATGCTCAGTGCCTTTTAAAACGTGTACCGCATAACCTGTCGGCACATGTGCGATGACTTCATGCTTATCGCCGTCGACGATTGCAACCTTGCCGACGTCTCGTTCGATGACGAGGAAGAAGTTTTCCCAGTTACGCCCGTGCAGGGGCTTGTCAGGGTAATCCTTCGGATCCACGTAGACCTTGCGGCGTTCCTTCATCATCGCAAGCGACATTTCCGGCGGAACCGGCGGTTCGTTCTGAATGTAGCTTGCGAGGTTCGTGATCTGGTCCTTGGTAAGGATGTCGTCGAAGTTGTTCATCCCGCCTTCGGTGCCGAGCGTGATGATCTTTTCAAGGCGCTTTTGACCTAGTTTGCGTGTTTCGTCGGGAAGCAGGCTCTTGCCCGTTGCACCTTTGCGCAACACGCCATGACAACCCGCGCAGCGCTGGAAATAGAGTGTCTTGGATTCCTCAAATGCTTCCTTCGACATTTCCGGCACGGGCGCCAATTTCGCATCCTGAGCCTCCGCCGCGGCTACCGCGCCCAACAAGGCGGCACCCGTGGCCAAGCTCACTGCGAAGCTGCGATGCGTTTTACCAATCATCGTCGTTCCTCTTGCTAAGCGTTTGGCATAACGGTGCTCATCTAGGCATTGCCAACGCGCGCACGACTTGACTTTTGTTAGACAGGACTCCGAAAAAAGATGCGATTTCTGAGATGTAATGTTGCAGCCTTGGCAGACGGCGGGTTGCCGCGATGAGTCATCGAGCTTCATGCTGTGCGTAAACGCTATGAAGTGAAGGGCCATTCGCAAACCCGCCCGTCCGGGTCAGC
>JAUWFF010000227.1 GCA_030607105.1 Filomicrobium sp. | reverse complement strand
TGAGATGGCCATTGAAGGCCTCGATAAGAACGGCGACGGCACCTACGACCGCGACGAACTCGCCGAGTTGGCCCAGGTCAACATCGATGGCCTCAAGGAATTCCACTACTTCACCTTCGCCAAGCTCAACGAAACACCGCTGAAAACCGCCGCTCCAAAAGACTATTGGCTGGAGCGCAAGGGCAAAATTCTCACCCTGCATTTCACTCTGCCGCTGCAAACTGCCGTGCTCGATAGCGCCAAGGGTTTTGCTTTCCAGGTCTACGACCCGAGCTATTACATCGCCTTTGATCTGGCCAAGGAAAAGCCGATCACACTGGCTGCTGGCGCCCCTGCCGGTTGCAAGGCGGACGTTTCAGTACCCGCCGACGAAACCGCTGAAGCTGAAAAACTCGGCGAAGCCTTCTTCCAGCAATTCGGCGGCGATATTGGCATCGGCCTCGCCCAGACCATCTCCGTTAACTGCCCCGCAAGTTGACGGACTGACAGCGGAGTATCCCCCCTCAGCGTTGACACGCCGATTAACTCCATTTTCACGAATTCCCCCGGCTGGCGGGTGAAGCGGATTAGCTTGGAACGCGTGCAGGACTTTGGCGCCTGCAGGTATTTTCAAGGCATAAACGTAATGCTCCGCACTCTATGGCTATCGGTATTCATCCTGGGGATCACGCTTGGTCTGCCTTCCACTCATGCTGCTCGTGACCTTTGGACCACGGCCAAGCCCAAGCCAAACTTCGAGATGGTCGTCCTGGAGGTCTCAGGTTGCATTTACTGCAACGTTTTCCGGCGGCAGGTCCTACCGACCTACAAGGCCTCCACGAAGGCCAAGCAAATCCCGATCCGCTTCGTCGATTTGAACGATCCCGCCATTGCCGAAATCGGACTGACCCAGCCAGTCGGCATCGTCCCGACCTTCGTTATCCTTGAAAACAACCAGGAAATCGGCCGGATTCCGGGCTACATGAGCCGCCACGATTTCTTCCGCGCCATCGACTACATCGTCTCGGGACGTACTGGCTTCTGAAGCCCTTCAAATCACCGCAAAAGCGTTGCATTCACCCCCTGCATCGGGTTCCATGAGCCCGCATTGGCAGGAGGTGACCCATGGACAGGCGCGGTTTCCTGAAATCGACGAGCGCGGCAGCGGCCCTTGTCGCCGCTCCTGGAGCAACGACTCCAGTGATCGCCGCACCGGCGGCTCCAGCCATCAAGACAAGAGAACGCCGGCTGCGCTTGACCATGGATTGGGCGCCGGGCGTTGCCGGCCCCGCCGACATGGCGCACCGGCTCGCATTGCGCATACGCGAAGCCAGCGGCGACCGGCTCCAACTAGTCCTCCAACCGGCATCCGAATTGGAACAACAGCCCAGCAGCTTCGCAGCGAGCGACGCGGAATGTCATCACGGCTGCGAACTTGGCCGCACACCGCAGCACCCCGCCCTGGCGTACTTTACAGGACTCCCCTCAACCTCCGGCCTATCAGCCGCCGACCTGGAAACGTGGATCAGCTACGGCGGGGGCCAGGAACTGTGGGACGAACTCGCCGCGGGTTTGGGTTACAAGCCATTGCTGGCCGGTCATCTTGGCGCCGCTCCCCTGCTGTGGACGAACCGCCCGCTCGGCAGCCTCGACGACTTCCGTGATTTGCGGATTGCCAGCTCCGGTCCAACGGCCGATGTAGCCCGGGCGCTTGGCGCAACTCCCGTGGCTGTTCCGCCGCAGCGCTTACCCCACGCGCTTCAATCAGGCCTTGCCGATGCCTCCGAATTCGGCGCGACCCTCAACGCCATGGGGTCCGGGCTCGCGCAGACGGCAAGCTTTGGTTATGCGCCTGGTCTTGCCACGAGTGGCATGGCGGTAGCACTCCGCATCCGCCTCGATGTTTGGAATGGCCTGGAGTCATCTCATCGCGCGATACTCTCGACCTGCGCCAGCGAGGCCTTCCAGATCGGCCTATCAGAGACCCGCCTTTCCAACGCGCTTCTCCTGCAAACTTTGGAAACAAGGCACGGGCTGAAACTCGCCTCCCTGCCCAAGGATGTGGCCACTGCGCTTCCGCATATCAGCGAAGCCGTCGTTGCGGATCTGGCTACAAATGACGGGGTCTCACAGCGCATCAACGCCAGCTACATGGGCTACCGCCGTCGACGTCTTGATGAGGACCAATCCGCTCTAAAGGGCGTTCCAACCGTGTAACCAACTCACACGTTTTATTGATTTTTGTGTCGATTTAGGCTGAAAGCTTCGTAGACTAACCATGCCAGCGCACGGTTGCTTCGATGAAGCGCTCCGCCGCATCGGCGGTGAACGGCAACCATCAACAGAAAACGCGCAACCAAATCAAGGGATTGGCATGCGGGTTCGGCTCATATATTCGGACACCTGCATTAATGACAAAGGAAGAGTTTGCGCACGAACTTTTTGGTCGACGATGTCTGGCCAGCGCATTTTGACCCAGCAAAAAGGGAGACCCTTACTATGTCCAAAGAATACGTCGACGACATCGCTCGGTATGCGTCGAACGTCAACGAAGATGCGATCGCTGGTATTGTTAAACACCTGGGCATAGCCCTGCGCAGCAAGGACGCATCGCTTGTCTCCTGTTCCAGCAAGGACGAACTGAGCCGCGTTCGTGACAGCTGGTTGAAAAAGAAGCTGGGCCGCAGCGACGACGACGCCAAGCTCGACTCGGTCATCGAGGAAGTTTGCGAAACGATGAAGGCCGACAAGCGCAAGAACCGCGTCACCTTCTACTATCTGCTCGCAGCAAAGTTCGATCAGCTCGACGCTCTCACCTCCTAGCGGAGCTGAATCTTGAACCTGGGTGCTGGGTCCGTTGAGCCCGCGCCCACTTTTTTGCGTGAAGCATCGAGCTCGAATGGAAGCTGAATGCCCTTCAATCGTCTGCGGTCTTCCTGACCAGGAAAATCGGCAACTCAGATCGTCGAAAAAATTCCGATGAACACGGTGTGACGCAACAAACAACTGTCTTTAATCAAGCACTATTCATCCAAACCGCCAGTTCCCGAGACCTGGCGTGGGATTAGACACGTTTGATACAAAAACGCATTGCTGTTTTTTTGTTGTAGATTGTCAAATTTTTTAGCGATGCTACCATTTGCTTGGTTGGGGGCAGGTGGGATTATGCTAAGAGCCATCCAGATCAACTAGCCTGACTTCATTTATCCTTGGATCATACTCGGCAACGTTGTGTCAGCACCACGAGGCGAGTTTTCGCGGCTTCACAAAATCTCTTAAGAAAATGCCAAAGCTGACGAACGTCCTGGTGGTCGATGACTGCGTCATGGATACAAGTCGTTTGCGCACCACGCTGCATCTCATATTTGGCTACGAGATCAACGTGCATGAGGCCAATACTCTCTCAATCGCCATTGATCAGGTGCTCAAGCACAAACCGCACTTGGTCCTACGCGATTACAATCTCGAATTGTCCACCGATCGCGCCTGCGACTGTATTCCCTACTTGCGACGCGTCGGATATGACGGCCCGATTGGTATTGTCAGCGGCACAGCAATCCGCAAATGGCGCCTGAAGTTGATGGCGGCGGGAGCCGCTGAGGTCTTGCACAAGGACAATGTGGATTCCATTCGCAGCAACGAAACAATGCGTGGCATCCTCGACACCATTGGCTTCGACATGGCCGAGTCAAATTGATCAACATCACCCAACCGGAAACTAGACCGCTGCCTTATCATTGAGGCGCTCGCTGAATTATACCGGTTGTTTCAAGTTTTCCGAAAAAAGTGAATAAATGCGGTTGCTTGCCGCAGTGCAGCATCTTGGGGTGTTGTTACACATACTAACCATACCAGAGATTGTTGTCCGCACTCAGTACGTCGGGGCCACTAGAAATGAAAACAACCAGCATTATTGCACTCTCGGCTATAATCATCCTTTCCAACGCAGCTCATGCAGGCGAAGGCTTCAAGCTGCCCAAGAGCGTCACACCACAGATGCGCGCCGCTTGCGAATCCGA
>JAUWFF010000269.1 GCA_030607105.1 Filomicrobium sp. | reverse complement strand
CGCCATTCCCGCGAGGCGATATAAGCCTCAATCTCCGCCCGGCTGAGATGCTTGAAGCGGACACGGGTTTCGACAATGCGTGTGCGTATCTTGTCATCTGGCGTTATCAGACAGACCCCCGTCATCACGCGATGGGTCCGCCCCGACAACAGTTGCAGAGATGCCACGGCCTCTTCCATGAACTCTGGCTTCATCAAGATCCGCCGTCCGATCGACACAATGGTGTCGGCAGCCAGGATGTACGCGTCGGCAATATCGCGGTCATTAGCGATCTGATCGCGGGCCGTTTCGGCCTTCAGCCTGGCCAGACGAAGCACCAGACCGCGGGGCATTTCGCCCTTGCGCGGCCTCTCGTCAATTTCGGCGGGCCTTAGTGCATCAGGATCAATGCCGACCTGGGCCAGCAGCGCTAGGCGCCGTGGACTGGCGCTTGCGAGCACCAGCTTCGGCCGGCTTTGGCCCGTCTGCGGTGACGGCTTGCGGCGCGCAAGCTCGCGCCTCAGCGTGTCGCGACGCGGTCCGTCGGTTCGGCTCAGCGCCGTGAAAAGTGTGCCTTTGGCAGTGGTCATGGGTCCCGTATGGTCGGCTGAAGCAGTTAGAACCGGGAAATTCCCGGTGGCCGGGAGAATGCAAATGCACGTGTAGAAAAGCAATAGGCGACAAAGTCGTTGCCATTCTGTCCACTCCGCCGGATAATTTTTTCAATTGGTTCGTGTCGCTGGAGGATGCGCATGAGCGCGAAAGTGCAACTACCCGACTTGATCAAAGGTACCGCCCTGTTCGCCGGGATCGATGATGATGGCTGCGCGGCGATCGCCAAGGAAATGCGCGAGGTGTGCTTCACTTCCGGGCAGGTGATTTTTGCCCGCGGCGATGAGGGGAAGGACGTCTACCTCGTTGCTGATGGGCGCGTCCGCCTGTCTGTGCTGACCGCGGAAGGCCGCGAGCTGTCGTTCGCCCATGCAGAACGTGGCAATCTGTTTGGTGAAATCGCCATGATCGATGGCGGGCTCAGAACCGCCGACGCCACCGCCGCCAGCAAAGTCACTGCATTCAGCCTGTCGCGGGGCGCCTTTAATCGCGTTATGAGCGCCCATTCGTCAATCGCTCAGTCGATGCTGCATTTTCTTTGCAAGCGCCTGCGAGAGGCCGATCAGCAACTCGAAGCCATCGCACTGTGTCCAATAGAAGTTCGTCTCGCCCGCTTCTTCCTGGCGGCTGTGCGGGCCAAAGCAGGAGAAGAACCCGAAGACGATGAGGTCGAGGTTCCCTTCACGATGTCGCAGAGTGAATTGGCGCTGCTCATCGGCGCCAGCCGGCCGAAGGTAAATACCGCGCTGTCGCTGCTCGAAAGCAGCGGCGCCATAAAGCGTTCCGGCAAGTCGATCCGCTGCAGTGTCTTCGAACTCGAGGATGTCGCCGGCATTTAGGAAATCATTTGCGCGGAGTCGCCGGGGGAACAGCTGCGCCGCCTGCACCATGCTCCATATTGCACCGATAGGGCAACCGATCGGGCGGACATCGACTGATATGAAAGGCCAACAACGCAAAGACCCTGAGAACGCGTCGAATGGCGTGCTGCGAAGCACGCTGTCTCGGCTGCGTGAGCTCGCACCCGTACGCATGATACAGCGCACCTTGCGATCATTGGCCCGGGCGGGCACGCAGGGATATCCGCCCGATGTTCGCCGGCGGCTAGTCGTCATGAATCTCATCGCCTATCTGATTGCGCTGACGACCTTCGCTTACGCGGTGCAGAACACGTTTATGGACTTCGACAAGTTCGCGCCAGTCATCTACCTCAATTTAGCATTATTTTTCACCGCGCTTTCCGTGCCTTTTTCGCATCGCATTTCGGATCTGGCCGGCGGATTGATCATTATGATCTCCGAGTGCATAGCGTTGATGTGGTTTACGGCCTATCTCGGCAACCAGTCTGGTATTCATCTACAATACTTCATCGCCTCCGCCGCCACTTTTGTGGTCTTCGGAGTTCATCGATGGAAGTTGATCGTGCCGATGGTGGTCATCGCCATCGTGCTACACCTTGTGGCGTGGTTCTCGTTTCCACCGGAGGCCGCGCTGATCAAGGCGCCCGCGAGCGTCCTTGACGATATCTATATGCAGGCTGCGATCACCACGGGCGTTTTGATCGCTGCGACCGTTTACTACGCGTTCTCTTTAACAGAGGCCGCCAAGGCGGAGACCGATGCCCTGTTGCGCAACATTCTCCCCGACAGCGTCGTTGAACGGCTCAAGGAAAGCCCTGGTGTTGCCATCGCCGATAGTCACGACAACGCCGCTATTCTATTCACCGATATTTCCGGTTTTGTCGCGCTGGCACGCCAGCTCGGCGCGGAGCGGATCGTCGCCCTGCTCAACGAAATCGTCTCTGAGTTCGACAAGCTCGCCGAGAGCCACGGCGTTGAGAAGATCAAGACCATTGGCGATGCATACATGGCCGCCGCGGGGATTCCCGATCCCGTGCCAGACCCAACCGCCCGCCTGGCGCGGTTGGCCATCGACATGCAGCAAGTAATCACTCGTATCTGCCAGACGTCCGGGATCGACATTTCGATGCGCGTCGGGCTGGCATCCGGCCCTGTCATGGCCGGCGTTATTGGCACCCGGAAATTTACCTACGACGTCTGGGGCGATACCGTGAACTTGGCCGCGCGCCTGGAGAACAGGTCGGAACCTGGCCGTATTCTCGTGTGCCCGGCCTGCCGCGAGCAGCTTGAACCGGATTTTCACCTTGAAAGTCATGGCGTTATCGATATCAAGGGCGTCGGTGAACGGGAAACCTGGTTTCTCCTCGCGGAAAATCTCACGGACCAGCGGACCTCTGAACCATCGGCGGCATGAGACCAGCAGCCGGACAGGCCTTGCGTGTCCCAGGCAACGTAATTTGGGCTTGCCTGCTCGCTAGGCATACGCATCATCATGCCCAAACCGCCCATCAAATCTGGTTGTAGGCGACTGCGGAGCGTTGAAAGTGTCGGATAAGGCCTCCAAGAAACCCGATCGCCGCCGTGAGCGGCAAGAACGCCTGGAAGCGGAGCTTCGCACCAACCTTCAAAAACGCAAGGCGCTTGTCCGCGCCCGCTCTCATCAGCAAGCAAAACCCCCGCCGGAAGAGGCTGGCCCTAGCGAAGAGTGAGCTGAACCGGCTGTTAGGAACGCCTCCAATTGGCTGGAACAGCTCCTCGACCACTTGCCCGGCTGGCCCGAACACGACTAAGTGTTGCGTTTCACGTTACGATTGCGGCGATACGCAAGTGAAAGCACTTCGCCGGAATATAGCACGCATTCCGCCTACTTTCCGGCATGGCAAGAACCAAGGCTTGAGATATGGACCGCATCAAGATCATCGGTGGCAACAAACTGAACGGCAAGATACCGATTTCTGGAGCTAAGAACGCGGCCCTGCCGCTCATGATCGCAAGTCTTCTAACCGGTGACCGCCTGACGCTGAAGAACGTTCCAAATCTGGCCGACGTCAACTTGCTGGCGCGCATTTTGCGCAATCACGGGGTTGATCTTGCTGTCGACGGTAAGCGGGCCGGCCCAAT
>JAUWFF010000212.1 GCA_030607105.1 Filomicrobium sp. | reverse complement strand
GCGTCGCCGGTTCTGAGGGCTGTGCCTGCTGTTGGCGCGTTTCCTGAGAGACGTGGGGCTGATAGCCCGCTTCATCGAAAGTAACGGGCGGGATTCGCTTCTTGCCGCCATGCAGCGGGCGCATCGTCCGCGTCGTGTGCTGCCACAGCATCACGTCCTCATCGGACAAGACAGGCGAACGAGTTTTGCTCTGACGATCAGGCTTTTTCATTTCAAACCACGGATGAGGCCGGTCGCGTTATTTGGGGACGAGCGCGTAGAAGTTAACCGGGTGCTTGGTCATTCCGGCCTTCGATCCCGCCGATGATCCGGAACCGCAGAACAGATCACCACGCTCCGCACCCTTTATCGCGGAGCCAACGTCGTGGGCAACCATCAGTCGGCGAAAGCCGCTCACGCCCTCAACGATATGATCGAGCCCCGGCGCGCAGACATAGATGGGCTGGCCAAGCTCATAAAAGCTCGTATCAACGGCCAAGCTCCGCAGCGGCGTCAGCGGAATTTCGTTCGTGCCCAGTGGCCGCGTTTCTTCTTCAGTCCCAAGTACCCGAAAGAAAACATAAGATTCATTCCGCCACAGGACTCCGCGAGCACGTTCCAGATCCGCTTTCAGCCAATCTTTCAGCGCCTGGAGATTCATGGCGCTTTCGCTGAACGCATCGGATTCGATCAGGTAGCGGCCAACGGACGTGTAGGGATGGCCATTCTTGCCCGCGTAAATCAGGCGCAACGAGCTTCCATCGGTCAGGCGAACGAGCCCGGAGCCCTGCACCTGCATTAAGAACACGTCCACGGGATCGGCCATATACAAAAGCTCCAATCCGCGGCCTTCGAGCGCGCCTTCCTCGATCTCTCGTCGCGTGAAAAAGGAGGTTAGCTGGCCATCAGCGTCGCGCCGCGCATGGGTGACCTGGCCGGAAAGCGCACCGCGATCTGCTTCGTCGACCAGATTGACGAGATCGTTTGGCCGCGAGAATACGGGGACGCAATACGTTGAAGTCTTGGCGCGCGATCCAGCGAGCTCGGGTTCGTAATAGCCCGTTAGTAATCCGGCCGGTTCGTCATGTATGACCTTGTATGGCGTGAACCTGTCTTCAAAGAACCTGCGGGCTGCTAGAGCGTCGTGAGGATGCCGCGTCGGGTCGAGAACGGCGTGGCAGGCGCCCGCCATGCTGGCGGGTCCCGTTTTGAGCACTGCAGGAGCTGAGGCTGCAAAAGCTTGATATGCGGCATAGTGATCGTCGTCGGCCCAGCCCGGCAGGTCCTCAAAACGGATCACCTCGCGCAGAACCGGTGATAGTTTATCATCCATGGCCGGCGTCGCCCGCGCTCCGCTAAGCGTGTTTTTCCACACCTATGTGCAGAACCTGATTCACGTGAAAATAGCAACCTAAGCGCCGGTGCGGAGAGCAACACCTAGCTTCATGCCGTTGCCAGGGTCGCCACAAGCTTCCAGTTGGGGTTGGATGCGGCCCTAGCTGTCGAAACGTCACGGCTGAACGTCCAAATATCTGTGACTTCCTTGATCCGCTGCGGATCGCCATCAATCACCTCCCCGGCCGCATCGCGCGTGGCGGAAATTAGCTGGCTGGCGAAGCGCACGGTCACTGATGCCATGCCTTCTTTTACTTCTGCTTCGAGAATATCGGCGGAGTCGATGCCCACAAAACTCTGATCGATTTCTTCGCTGCGGGCCTCTCGCTCGCTGATGGCGCCAGCGAACCCTCCGTAGACCTCGCTACTCAACAGATCCTTCAACAACTTGCGGTTGCCCGCGGCAAAGGCCATGACGATCATTTCGTATGCCGTCTTAGCGCCGGAGATGAACTTCTCTGGATCAAATGACGGATCGAAGCGAAGAATCTCCAAAAGCCCCTGCTTAACCGTTTGGTTCTTGCCTGCAAAATCAGTGATGCGCGCTTCCGCGTCGGCAATGGCGACGTCGCCCTCGGCTCGGTAGCCGGCCTCGTCGTTGTCGCGCCTAGGTAGGGTGACGACCTTGTCAGAACTGGTAGCAGCCTCCTGCTGGGCCCGCTCGGCCCGATAACGCTCAATGCGGCTTTCCTCGTCGCCTGTCCGACGCCCCAAGACACTGCGGAGCTTAAGAATGACAACGACCGCAACGATCAGGGCGATTAGTGTGACGATTTCTATATTGCCGTTCATTTCGCGTGTACCAATTGGCCTCTCGTAACAGCTTCAAAATCCTTGACGACGATTTGCGGCAGCGAAAGCAGATTGCCGCAGACTGTTCCTGCCTTGCGTAGATTTAGTGACGGAGAAGGCTCTTCGCCACACTAACCTTTTCGGTAATCCTGGACCTGACGGCGGAAACGTTCACCACGAAACAGCCGGACCCACCAGATTTAATGCTTATCAGAGCCCTGTACCGCCGAGTTGGCTTCGTTACGTCAGCCCGTTTGTTCCGGTACCGTGCTCCCAACTTAGGACACAAGACAAGCGAATCCAACAAACTTGTCAGTATTGGCGGCATAGTCCCCTTCGTCATCTTTGCAGACAGATTACATCGAACTCCGTAAACTGGGGCAAACGGGATCGATTAAGGTTTCCGCTCATCTCCACCGATTGAATCAGGACCTTATCGTGCTCTTTCTTATTCTCCTCTTGTTCATCGTTGTGCCGCTCGCAGAGATCGCGATCCTGGTCAAAGTCGGCCAGAATATCGGATGGCTGTGGACCGTATTGATCGTCATTTTCACTGCTTTCATCGGGACGTGGCTTCTACGGCAGCAAGGGTTCGGCGTTATGTCGAGAGCGACGGAAGCGCTGGCTTCAGGCCGGATGCCCGTCGAACCGGTCATCGAAGGCATGTGTCTGCTCATCGCAGGGGCCTTTCTTCTCACACCTGGCCTGCTCACCGATACCGTAGGCTTTTTGCTTCTAGTGCCCGCTATACGCATGGCGGTGGCCAAATGGACCTTGAAAAAAATGCTCCAATCGGGGTCGGTTCACGTTTCCGTGTTCGGGGGGCGGTCGGCGAACGATCATGAAACTGAAGGCGAAGCGCAAAACGAAACGCACAGTTACGGAGAAGGACCCATCATTGATGGTGAATTCGAGCGGGTCGACGAGCATTCCGTCAGGCGGGACCGCGATCGCGATACGAAGGATCGAGGCGGATCGTAACCCGACCCATCGGGTGCACTTCGAGTGAAGTTTGCGGAGGCGCAGTACGTGTGATAGCCCACGGCACGACTTATGG
This sequence comes from Filomicrobium sp., assembly GCA_030607105.1. Classification (GTDB taxonomy): domain Bacteria; phylum Pseudomonadota; class Alphaproteobacteria; order Rhizobiales; family Hyphomicrobiaceae; genus Filomicrobium. The sequence continues at coordinate 846 of JAUWFF010000212.1, read as the reverse complement.
CCGAACACAAAGCTCCAATCCAATTCACACGGACGAAACCTGGCAATGACCGATACTCAAAACGGCTCCGACAATACCGCAATGGCTCAAGAAGGAGATGCACCGGCCATCCAAGCGCAGGTGGTCGCCCAGTACATCAAGGATCTCTCCTTTGAGAACCCAAACGTCGAGAAGCTTCTTTCGGGTCCCGGTGAAAACCCCAACATGAAGCTTGAAGTCAACGTCAATGCGCGCCGCATGAAGGATGACCTTTACGAAAGCGCCATCGACTTCACCGCACATGCCACCAACCAAACCGGGACAATTTATCAGCTCGAAGTAGTCTACGCGGGCATTTTTCAAATCAAGAACATTTCCGAAGAGGCCTTGGAGCCGTTCTTGCTCATCAACTGCCCGGCTTTGCTCTTCCCTTACCTGCGGCGGCTGGCCTCGGACCTGACACGCGAGGGTGGGTTCCCGCCGTTGCTGCTCGATCCTATTGATTTCGCCAGCCTTTACATGAGGCGCAAGCAGCAGGAAAGCGGCGGCGAAGCGCCCTTGGCGAGCTGAGAAAAATCAACACGCGCACGGCTCGCAATTAGAGATAGCGACGCCACATCGCGTTCTCCCCAAGAGATTCGACAAAAGCTCGGTGTTCGGCGGCCTCCGTCTCACTCAGGCGGGGCGACAAGGGCTGAGGGCGCTCGCGAACCGGACCGTTGCGGACACCGCCAGCGCCTGTGGCTTCGTGGCTCTGACCAAGTTCCATCGACGCCTGCCGCTCGCCCAAAAGTTCAATGTAGACTTCTGCGAGCAGAAGTGAATCGAGCAACGCGCCGTGCTTAGTGCGCTTGGAGTTGTCTATAC
>JAUWFF010000216.1 GCA_030607105.1 Filomicrobium sp. | reverse complement strand
GGCCCAAGTTTGCGATAATCATCGAAGCCCAAGTCGCGGTGTTCGGGGCCGGGATTTCTCCAAGAAATGACAAAAACATCCAAGCCCTGCTCGAGCAGATAGCCGACCATCGAATTGTGCGGCGAAAGGTCGAGAATATAGTATTTCATGATCCAGGCCGGCACGATCAATATGGGCTCAGCGTGTACTTTCTTGGTTTTAGGCGTGTAGTGAATGAGCTCTATGAGATCATTGCGATAGATCACCTTGCCGGGAGTCGTCGCAACATCGCGGCCAACAATATGGCTGACAGAGTGCCGCGGATGGCGGCCACCAACCATGTCCGACAAGTCGTTCATATAGTTCATCGCGCCACGCACCAGATTGAGCCCCAACTGTTCGTGGGTGGCCTCAATGAGTTCCGGATTGGAAAACAGGAAATTCGAAGGCGAAACGGTATCGAGCATCTGGCGCGTTGTGAACTCGACGACTCGGGCGTGGCGTGGATCAAGCCCGCGAATACCGCAGCTGGCATTGTGCCACCATTGCTGCTGCAGAAGGAAAGATTGATAAATGACATTGAAGGGCCAATTGCGCCAGCTGTCCGAGGTGAAGCGCTTGTCCTGTTCAAGCGGCTCGATACAGGGATGTCCATTACCGGGAACCAGCGCCTCACTGGCGACATACCGGTTGAAGCGGGCAAGCTTCCGCAACGCCTTCTGGTAGAGTTCAAACTGTTTGCCGGGCGACAACCACAAATGGATCGCCCAGTCAAAGTAGGCGTTCGTCAGTGCGGCAGGAGAAATACCAGCGGTGTAATGCGCCAGGCCGGCGTGAAAAGAGCGGTCCAGAACCTCTGCGGCTGCCGTCGCCGAGTAGGAATCCCGTATCAGGCCTTCATCAAGGTCGCCATAACCAACGGCCCCGCGCGGCGTTTCAGTGACTTCAATCGGGTTATATCGCGGCTCAATCGTATTTCCTCCGCCGACACCAACTTTGGCATGTCCATTAGACGCTTTGTCCATCGCCCACCTCGCCATCGCTCGTTAATTCGGGATATTGGGCCAAGCACATGACTTTCAAGTTAATTGAGTTCACTTCAGCAATAGGCTTTGTTTTCTCGCGCCAAGCACACCGAAACTCCCTAGCTCGAACAACTCGACGAAGCGCACCACGATAATCGGCGTGACGGCAAGCCCAAGAATTACTCCCCAGGCCAACAGTGGAGGCGGTTGGAGTTGCAGCGCCGCGGCAACCAGCAACCAGATGACCGGGCTGACAAATTGGCGCAACACCAGCTCTGCGAGATTGACCGGTTTGGCTTTCTCGATCTCGTTCGGCCCATGCGTCGCCAGCCTTGCCTTGGCTTCGGCGCTCGACAATCCGCGATCCGCATCCACATCGAACAGCGCCAGAACGGCTTCAGCACTGAGCGCATAGATCGGGGCCGCCGCTCGCGACGCGGTCTGAGAGCGCTGCGCGCCGTCGGCAGCTGTATTCTCCATCTCCTCTTGCGACACTGCGCTACTACCGCCCACTTCTCGGATCGGCACAACGACCAGCCCGCAGCACGTCGGCACCGCGACGTAGTCGGGACGAGCGACCCCTTGATTTCGAGGTTGAATGGCCTCTTGGCGCTCGAATTTCATGCTGCCGCGCAACGTGAACGGAGCAGCGTGGAGTTTCGTTGACCAGGATCAATGGCCCACGGCAAACGCCCCGGCCTTCTCCCGAAAGCGCGGGGCAAAATGTCCCCCGCAGCAAGCCCTTGGTTCAAACCCGCTGTGGCGATGGTCGTAAAGGCCGTCAGGCGGCGCTACGCGTCTCCGCAACATGCGGCCTCACCGGCGGTGGCTCCGACAACGTCTTTGGACGATCGATGGCGTGGAAACTCTCGCTCATGATCTCGCCCATCTTCTCGGCCTGCACCGAATAATCTCGAGCCATCGTCTTCAGGAATTCCATCTGAATCTGAACGACATCCTGCGGACTACGGCATTGGATGATGGTCATCGGCAACTGCGCGTCCTGCTGCAAGCGCCGCGTCAGGAACTTGGTCGTCTCCGCATTGACCTCCATCAACGAACGGAACCAAGCCTGATAGGCCTGTGCCGCCGTTTCCATCGTCGTGTCATCAACACCCGGAAGGGCATGCTTCCAGGGGGTACCAGAGCCATCAAATGTAAACGCCATACCACAACTCCAATCCTTGGTGGGGTTATCAATGCTCTCGTAAGAAGTCGTTAGTGGCCACGTGTATTAACGCCGAACAGAGAATACAAAGGACAGATTCCAACGAGTCCCGTCACGAGCGGCACAACGCCAATCCAGCCAAGCCACTCATAGCCAGTCCTATCGCCAGACATGGCGAAACCGATCAGACCAATGCCCGCAAGCGTGCGCAACGAACGGTCCGACAACCCAACGTTTGCATCTATATTCATGAGCCTATTGCGCCTATTAGATTAAACGTCCGATAGGGCCCGCCGATCAAACGGCGAACCACAGCTCAGTCAGCTGACTTAATTCTGATCCGGTGCGTCTTCGCAGCAGCTTCTGGCGGCTTTGCAATCGTAATATGCAAAACCCCGTCGCGGAACTTTGCTTCGGGTTCCGCGTTACTCGGATCGAAAGGTAGCGGTATCACCCTCTGGAACATTCCGTAAGAGCGTTCCACGACGTGGTAATCCGTATTTTTGTCTTCGCTTTCAGACTTCTTCTCCCCCTTGATGGAAAGCATATTCTCCCTCAAAGAAACATTGATCGCGTCTTCGGGAACCCCCGGCAACTCTGCGGTAACTTCGAAGTGGCTGTCGGTCTCCGTTACATCGACCTTTGGCGCGAATCCCCCGAAAGACAGGCCTTCGCCTCCGGCCAATTCAGGCAGAGGGAAACCGCGCGAGAAACTGTCGAAGACGCGACTGACTTCTTTCTGCAGCCGGTCAAAGGTATTCTCGACGGCGCTCGGGTCACGCGGGAACGGAGGAAGTAAGGATGTTCCACTCATTCGAACCTCCATGACTGGGTACTGTATGAGCCTAATCTGGCGCTTCGAAATGCTGATCGCGCCTTCCTAGTCTCCAGCATACACGCTGTACCAAATGAGAATTTTTTCATTGATGCCGATCAATAGCTCTTTTGCTGCGAACCGCCGGACCAGGATCATAACTATCCCAACTCGCAGAGCAGTCGTATCGACTGTGATCGGTGCCAACCGCGTTTCGCGATCGAGCGAAACTGCGGTCGGGGGGCGGCAACGCACCCTTCGACATAGCCCGCAAAAAAACTGATAAAAGGCTCAAGAAAGGGCCCTATACTACGGCCCATCAGGACGTCCGAAATCCGAGGATCAAGAATATGAGCGTGAGGAACCTTGACCGCCTCCTCAACCCGCGGTCGGCTGCGCTAATCGGTGCCAGCTCCAAACCGGGTTCCATGGGTGGCACAGTCATGAAGCGGCTGATCTCATCCGGATTCAAAGGCAGCATTCATCTCGTCAACCCGAAATATGCTGAGATTGATGGAAGGCCATGCGTTCCGACAATCGCCGATCTTGCTGAAGCTCCCGACCTCGGCGTTATCGTCACGCCTCCGCAAACAGTGCCGGGCCTGATCCACGAACTCGGTGAAGCCGGGGCTCGCGCGGCCGTGGTTGTGACGGCGGGACTGAATGACAGTAACGGACTGCGCCAGCGCATGCTCGATGCCGCGCGCCCCTATTGCCTGCGCATCCTCGGTCCGAACTGCCTTGGCTTGCAGGTGCCCGGCATCGGTCTCGACGCCAGCTTCTCTCACCTGACGCCGCGGCGCGGCAATCTAGCACTGCTCTCTCAGTCCGGAGCGATCGTCGTCGCCATGCTGGATTGGGCGGAAGCCCGCGAGATCGGCTTTTCCGTCGTCGCCTCACTGGGGGATATGGCCGATGTCGACATGGGCGATCTGCTGGACTACCTGGCAGGCGACTACCACACACGCGCCATCCTCATGTACATGGAACAGGTGACCGATCCGCGAAAGTTCATGTCGGCGGCGCGCTCGGCGGCAAGGACGAAACCGGTAATCACGGTG
>JAUWFF010000282.1 GCA_030607105.1 Filomicrobium sp. | reverse complement strand
GTGGAAAGCCTAATCGATTCGCCGATAGCCCTCATTGCCCGCCATCAACAACGGCGCATTGGCACCCGCTTTCCACAGGGCCAGACAACCCCAAACCAGTGAATGCCTGGGTTTGCTGTGGTAATGACCGCGCCCTAGCTGTCTTTTAGGGCCTCTTTGACCATAGTGCTGACCTTTCCGAAGTCCATTCTGCCCGTGTAGCGCTCCTTCAGGTGTCCCATGATCTTGCCCATGTCCTTGAGCCCGCAGCAGCCCGTCTGATCAACTATGGCCGTCACTGCCTCGCGCATTTCCTCCTCGCTCATTTGCTGAGGCAGGAATTCCTCAATGATCGTAATTTCCGCTTCTTCGCTCTCGGCAAGTTCCTCGCGGCCGCCCTGGCGATAGGTTTCAGCCGAATCTCGGCGCTGCTTGATCATTTTCTGTAGGAGCGCCAGAATTTCTTGTTCACCGATCTTTTCGGCACCTGTGGCGTGCCCCTTCTCGTCGGCCCGGGCCGCGATGTCGCGATCCTTGATGGCAGCGTTAACGAGGCGCAGCGTCGACAAGCGCTTCTTCTCGCCCGACTTCATCGCCTCTTTCATGGACTGGTTAATGCGTTCGCGCATGGAGCCTCCGATGGGCACAGTAGTTTTTTCCAGGCTGCCGAACAATTGTGCACAAATCTCGGCATCATCTCATCGCTTATATAGGTTCAGGCTAGCTCCGCATCCAATCTCTATAATACCGACCTAGAGATTGACCTAGCATGGGCTTCTTCTTAGGTTCCCGTTGATGGGCCCCCGTTGAACCGGATTGCCGCAGGTGAGCCGGGTTTCTTGCACCGCCCGCCTCGATTATACCGGCAGCGAACGGCGCACCAGTAGGCGCCTATCACCGCACACAACTTTGGGATGGCCCTTGACCACGACGACGTCAGATGCCTGGACGGAGGCTCCTTCGACTGCGCGCCTCGTTCTTTCCGATGGAACGGTTGTTTCCGGCTGGGGCCTGGGCGCCGAAGGGAGCGCCGTCGGTGAGGTTTGTTTCAATACCGCGATGACGGGCTATCAGGAGATTCTGACCGATCCCTCTTATGCCGGCCAGATCATTACCTTCACCTTTCCACATATTGGCAACGTCGGCGTTAACGACGAGGACATCGAGGCGTCTAACCTGGCTGCTGTGACCGGCGTCCGCGGGTGCATACTGCGCGCCCCCATCACCGCCTCCTCGAACTACCGCGCCGCGCATGATCTCGACGCTTGGCTGAAACGGCGCGGCATTATTGCTATCGCCGGTGTCGACACACGGGCCCTGACGGCAAGAATACGCACAAAGGGCATGCCCAACGGCGTCATCGCACACGATCGCTCCGGCAACTTCGACATGGACCGGCTGAAAACGGAAGCCGCACAGTGGTCGGGCCTGGAGGGAATGGACCTCGTGCCAGAGGTGACCACCGGGCAATCGTATAGCTGGGATGAGACTAGGTGGGCCTGGCCTGACGGGTTCGGACGCCAGGAGCATCCACAAGTCCATGTTGTTGCAATCGACTATGGCTTGAAGCGGAATATCCTGCGTTGCCTGGCTTCCGCGGGCTGTCGGGTCACCGTACTTCCAGCAACCGCGACCGCGGAGGATGTGCTTGCCCACCAGCCAGGTGGTGTGTTTCTGTCAAACGGTCCAGGCGATCCGGCGGCGACGGGCAAGTATGCCGTTCCACAGATCAAAAAGCTGCTCGCCAGCGGTCTTCCAATATTCGGCATCTGCCTGGGCCATCAAATGCTGGCTTTGGCGCTTGGCGCCAAGACGCAGAAAATGCTTCAAGGACACCACGGCGCCAACCACCCGGTGAAGGATCAATCCACCGGGAAAGTCGAAATCACCTCAATGAACCACGGCTTCACGGTCGACCGTGAAACGCTGCCTGGCGACATCGTCGAAACCCACGTTTCGCTCTTTGATGGTTCGAATTGTGGGATCGTTTTACAACATCGTCCCGTATTCTCCGTTCAGTATCATCCGGAAGCTTCACCAGGTCCGCAAGACAGCCACTATCTGTTCGATCGCTTCGTCGAGGCAATCCGGAAAAACGGCCCGCAAAAGGCCGACCGATAAGGGCGATCCGGGCAATATTTGGCAACAACCACAATTGCGAGCGCGCGTGTTTGACCCCATGAAGAAGCCGATTGCGACCGCCTGTTTGACCTTATGGCTATGTTTGTTGGCGGCGGCGGCCGGCGCCGATAACCGTCAGCCACCCGTTCCGCCTCTCAATTGGCAGTCTGAAAACCTGCGCGATCACCCGCTGGTCGGACGGATCTGGTCGGTCCAGAAGAACGAATTCGTTTCGGTTCGAGAATTCGGCCGGCAAATGGCGTTGGCCCGCTTCGTTCTTCTTGGTGAGGTCCACGACAATCCCGACCACCATCTCTGGCAGGCCTGGGCCATCCGCACGGTTTCGAAGTTGCGCGGCTCCCGCATCGTCGAGGGCGCGCCGCAGATCGATATTATCGCTATGGAAATGGTGCGCGTTGATCAGAACGCCGCCCTCGACAAGTTCTATGGCCGCGATGTGCTTGTGCCGCGTCCGCGCAAACCGCGCGATTTCGCCCGCATGCTGAAGTGGTCAAAGAGCGGCTGGCCGGATTTCAAGATCTATGCACCGATCATTAAGCAGGCATTGCATGAGCAGATCGTAATCGTGCCGGCTAGCGTTTCGACGAACTTCACACGTCGCCTTTCGAAAGAGGGTGAGGCTGCCCTGGCCGATGGAGAGCTGAAGCGCCTGTCACTGGCAGAGCCGCTACCAGAGTCACAGTCTACGGCGCTGTCGACGGAGATTCTCAATTCCCATTGCGGCTTGATCCCGGAAAGCGCCGTTCCGCGGATGAGCTTCATCCAGCGATTTTGGGATGCCACGATGGCGGACTCGCTTCTGTCAGTAGCCACAGGCAAAGGCGGAATTCTCATAGCCGGCAACGGCCATGTCCGGCGCGACCGTGGTGTGCCGTGGTATCTGGAGCAACGCGGCGTGCCGGCTGAGGCCATCGTGTCGTTAAGGATCGTCGAGGTAAGCAGCGACAGCACCGAGCCGGCAGACTATCTCGACGGTGACGCCGACGGTAGGCCGGTGGCTGATTTTATAGTCTTCACACCAGGCAAGGAGCGTCCTAACCCTTGCGAGGAAATGCGTGCCCAGATGAGCAAGCACCGCACAAAACAGACCAAGGAGTAGTCGCGCTGCCAACGCGCCTGTGACATCAAAATGACCGGCCATTAGTGGACGGGCGGCACCCAAGCGCGCGAGGCGCGGCCCTCCATCTAGCCCACCTGAAAGAGCTGCGAGAGAAGTCGCCCCCCATGCCCAGACGCACAGACATCAAGTCCATCCTCATCATTGGTGCGGGCCCCATCATTATCGGCCAGGCCTGCGAATTCGATTATTCGGGGACACAAGCCTGCAAGGCTCTGAAGGCAGAAGGTTACCGGATAATCCTAGTCAACTCGAACCCGGCGAC
>JAUWFF010000237.1 GCA_030607105.1 Filomicrobium sp. | reverse complement strand
ATTCACCTTCGGCACTTACCTGCCGCACCGTCCGGACAACATTTCCTTTGTCGACAGGCATAACGCCCGTACCAATCATTTGCCCCGTTGGCTTTCGTTGCTGGCATGTTTCCATTTTGGTTATCACCACGAGCATCATTTGCAACCCGATGTGCCCTGGTGGCGCCTGCCCGACGCCCATGCAGAATATCTGGCCTCGCTGAAGTCGAAACCGTCCCGCGCCTAAGCGGCGGCGATCACCCGCCGTGCGGCCAAGCCGAGGTCTCCCTCGCTCAATGCCGCCGGTGTCCAAAGGTGTTCGCGAGGCGGCATCTTGCGCAGGCGCCCGACGGAAGTCGCGAGGGTCGCATCGGCACTCGCCAACGCGACGTGGACGAGTTTCTGGCTTTTGCTCGTCGTGGCCCGGCTGTCCCAGGCGGCCGGACCGCGTTCAAGGATGTTGGTGCCAATGGCTCTGTAGATCCGCAACGCCGACGCGATTGACCAGGCGCAGCGAAAGGGAAGGCGGGCAATGCCGTAACCCGCTGAGTCGTAGTAACGATCGGCAAGCTCGAGTAATCGCTTTACAACTTGGAATACTGCCTTGCGATGCCTGGGTTCGTCGAGCGAATGAGCTGGCAGGCGTTCTTCCTCCAGCAGCTTCTCCGGGAGATACACGCGCCCCATCCGAGCGTCCGCTGGCACGTCCCGACTAATGTTGGTTAGCTGGAACGCAATGCCGAGGTCACAGGCTCGCAGCAACGTCGGCTGGTCTCGCACGCCCATCACCATCGCCATCATAATGCCAACAGAACCGGCGACATGATAGCAATACAAAAGCGTATCTTCCTCGGTGCCATAGCGATGACCCGCGGCATCCATCGCGAACCCCTCGATGAGGTCGAGCGGAAAGCGTTCTGGGATGGCGTGCTTCTCGGCGACGCGGGCGAGCGCTTCGAATTCAAGCCCGTCTGGGGAACCATTGTAGGCAGCGAGCGTCCTTTGCCGTAGCAATTCGACCCGTTCCTCAATGGGCACTGCGACGGGCGCTTTGGCTGGCGCAAATCCAAGATGCTGATCATCGATACAGTCATCGCAATACCGACACCAGGCATACAGCATATAGACGCTGTCGCGAACGTCCGTTGGCATCAAGGCGGCGGCGCGGGCGAAACTCTTCGAGCCACGCTCAATCATCATCTTGCTATGACTGACGACCTCGCTGAGCTGTTTAGCCATGGGAGCGTCCTTGCTCTCGCCGATGAGCGGTCTCCATCGCCTGGCTTTCTGAGAGCTGGCGGATTGCTCTTGGGATCGGCAGTGGCGGGCGTCCAAGCAGGATGCGTGCTTTATCACCGGCCGTGATCCGGGCAGCATAGAACCGCTCAATAAGGGGGGCGGGAAGCGAATAGAAGCGCTCAAGGATGTCGCGGCGCTGTTCTCCCTGCGCGGCTAGGAAGAGCATGCGGTTCAACAGCCGGAAAAACGACCTCTGCTGCCAGCACTTCGTCGAATGGCGGCGGACGATCTGGTCAATGCGGCGCGTCTCGAAGGTGTCGGCAGCCGCGATACGCTGGGCCAATGCAACGGCATCGGGCAGCGAATACCCGGTTGTAGGGTGAAAAAGACAGGCACGCATACCGGAACGGGCGGCCTGTTGCTCGCCTTCTGCCCAAAAGGCTTGGATGTCCCCGGCTAGCGCAATCGGCAATACACCTTGTTCCTGCCGCACTGTCTTGGCGATACGCCAGCCCTTGGAGTTGGCATACTGAAGCGCACGCTCTGCAAGCAGCTCCGAGTTCAGTTGAGATCCATCGCTATAGTAGGTGTCTTCGACGAGGACGCGGGTGGGGCTGAACGGCAAGGTATAGACGAAGCGGTATCCGTCGTGCTGAGAAACGGTTGCGTCCATGATGACGGGCCGGCTCATGCCATGCGGTTCGTGGAGTTCAAGTTCGAGCCCGACGAATTTCTGATAGCCGAGCGCCAGGGCGTTTGTCTTGGTGGCGCCTCGGCCGTCAATAACACAGCGGCCGGAGAGGCGGGAGCCGCTCTCCAGTTCAATGCTGTCGCTTTCAACTCGGGAAACACCAGCCGACAAGAACACATCGATCCCGGTGGACTGCATGATGGTGGCATGCAGCCTGCTGGAGGTCATGGAATTGTAGCCAGTGTCGAGAACGCGTTTTAGCCGTGGAAATCGGACTTCCTGAGAGGGCCATTGCGCCTCTAGCATCGGACGCAGGAGCTCTAGGCCGGCCGCACTCACATCGCTTGAGTGGAACGACCAGGTGTGGTTGCCACCAATCTGAGCTTCACGGTCAACAAGAGCGATCAAAAGATCCGGGCGCGCCCTCAGCAACGCCAGCGCAATCATCGAATTCGCCAGACCAGCCCCGACGAGCAAGACATCATAAATTCCCGAACCAGGTCGCATTGGTGCGACCCCGGTCCGGTTTTGTATCTCAGTCTGCTCGCGCGTCATATTCATCCCTTAGCCAGCATTCCAGCTCGTGGCCCGAAGCAAGCCACTATTGACTACCCCTTCTAGTTACGATGCAACGCCGCCAAAAGATCTGTCTCCTCCGTGTCCGGTCTCACCAGGTCAGTACTCCAACCACGGCGCCGGTCATCAGCGTCGCCAGAGTTCCCGAGACGATGGTGCGTAGACCGAGCTCCACCAGTTCACCGCGACGCTCCGGCACCATGGTCGTCAACCCACCCAGCATGATCGCCAGCGAACCGAAATTGGCAAAGCCACACAACGCGTAGGTCATGATCAGTCGCGAGCGTGGATCGAGCGCGTCCGGCGGCAGCTTGGACAACTCAAGGAATGCAAGGAATTCGTTGAGGACGGTTTTGATCCCCATCAGCGAACCGGCCGTGACGGCCTGACTCCACGGGATCCCAATAAGCCAGGTCACGGGCGCGAACAGCCAGCCGAGGACTCGTTCCAACGTCAATGGCGTACCTGCGACCGACGGGAGAACGCTAAGCATCTGATTGACGAGGCTAACCAGTGCAACAAAGACGATGAGCAAGGCCATAATGTTGAGAAGGAGAGCCAGGACGTTTGTCGTACCCTTTGTGAGCGCATCCATTGTTGAGTGCGCGCGCTCATAGTTTATTTTGCCGCGCGGCTGTTTGTTATTGACTTCTTCGACTTTTGTGGGCGGCACCATAATGAGCGCAATCATGATGGCGGCGGGTGCGGAGATCACCGAGGCCGTCACGAGATGCCCCACCGCGCCCGGCAACGTCGGGCCTATGATGCTGGCATACAATGCGAGAACAGTCCCTGCGATGGTCGCCATGCCGGTCGTCATTACCATAAAAAGTTCCGAACGAGATAGCTCGCTGAGATAAGGCCGCACCAGCAAGGGCGCTTCGACCATGCCGACGAAGATATTCGCTGCCGTCGAAACGCCAACGGCGCCACTTATTCCAAACGATCTCTGCAGTACCTGGGAGAATACCTCCACGATCTTTTGCAAGATACGCCAGTGAAACAGCAGTGCCGAAAGTGCACTCATCACCAGGATGATGGGCAGAGCTTGGAATGCCAAAATGAAACTCGCGCCGGGAAAAGACTCCTGAAACGGCAACGGTGCCCCTCCAAGATAGCCGAACACCACGCTGGTCCCCGCCTTGGTCGCTTCGCCGAGAGCCAAGAATACGTCGTTGAGCCAGATGAACGCCTGCTTTGAACCAGGCACCTTAAGCAGCAGCAGCGCGACTGTGAACTGCAACCCCAAACCTGCAGTGAGGACCCGCCACGATAACGCCCACCGGTTTTCGCTCAGTCCCCAGGCGATGAAAGGCAGCACGAAAAGTCCGATCGCGCTTTGCATCATCTCTTGCGTCAATTGCTGTCCCCCGCCCAGGCCCCAGCGTTGCGCCGGT
>JAUWFF010000389.1 GCA_030607105.1 Filomicrobium sp. | reverse complement strand
CTATATAAAGGGCCGGCCCGAGACCATGAGCGGTACAGCCTGCCGTAACCCTGACGGGACTTGGTCAAACATTGGGTAGCCGGCCGCTTGAACTGATCGTTCCGACCATCATATCCGCCTTTATGAGAAAGCGGCCAAGCAGCGCAGTCCGCCGGCTGCGCTTGATCTTTCGCTAATGGCTTTCATAGTGATGATTAGGAAAACGAAAGCTTAAAGCGAGTGCGATGATCCTCTGGATAGCTTACGCGGTTCTTGTTGCTGCCGTCATTGCCGTCTTGGTACGGCCGATGCTATCGGATGATGACGGTACTGCGACTGCGGAGGAGGCAGACCTTGCAGTCTATCGCGACCAACTCGCGGAAATCGATGCCGAGCGCGACCGCGGCCAGATCGACCAGATTGAAGCCGAAAGTGCCCGAAGAGAGTTGGCGCGCCGATTAATCCGGCGTTCTGAAGAAGTTGACGGCGACCGGACTGCTGCCACCAGCGGTGGCATTTCGACCTCTGGTATGGCGTATGCCACGGCGATTGGCATTCCGCTCGTCAGCCTCGCCATCTATCTGAGCCTGGGTTCGCCCTCCATGCCTAGCATGCCGCAATCTGCGCGCCTACAGTCATCCCCCAACGGCGCCACCATCAACGAACTCGTCGCCAAAGTCGAAGCCCAGCTGCGCCAGACGCCAGAAGACGGTCGAGGATGGGATGCAATCGCACCCGTATACCTTAGGTTGCAACGATTTGATGATGCCGCTCGCGCTTATGCCCAGGCACTCCGGCTACAGGGTGAAACAACAAAACGCCTGAGGGGTTTTGCCGAAGCGACCGTTATGGCCAATAATGGCATTATTGTTGATCCAGCCCGCAAGGCTTATGCGCGGCTCCTGCAGCTCGAACCCAAAAACTACGAGGCGCGCTTCTGGCTAGCGATGGCGGATGAGCAAGAGGGCAAACTTGATGAGGCTGAACAGGGGTATCGGGCAGTTCTCGCAGATGCACCTGAAGATGCGCCCTGGAAGCCTGTCATTGATACTCGACTGAAGAAACTTGCCGCCCAGCGTGGTGGCGCGGCACAGCCCCCTCCAGCCGAGCCAGCGGGGAGTATCGCGCCCTCACCGGGCCCGACCAAAGAGGATATCGCCGCCGCTGAGACCCTCAGCAGCGAGCAAAGGCAAGAATTTATCAACTCGATGGTCGAACGTCTCGCCGGCAAACTCGAGGCCAACCCCGACGACTTCGAAGGATGGTTGCGCCTCGTCCGTGCATATGCGGTGCTGGGCCGAAAAGACGACGCACATCGCGCACTTGCGGAAGCTCGAAAGAGCATTGAAAAAGATGATGACAAGCAGGCGCGCCTCGACGCTCTGGCAGACGAACTGGGCCTCGGTACGTAATGGAGCCGTCCCATAGGATCGTTGAGGATAAAGATGACGCGTAAACAGAAAAGAGGGTTCTTGATTGGTGCCGGCGTGAGCATTCTAGCGGTGGCTGCCATCATGGTTGCGTTCGCCCTGCGGGATACCATCGTATTCTTCCGTACGCCCTCGGACGTGGTGGAAGGTAAGGTTGACCTCGATCAGCGCTTCCGTTTGGGCGGCCTCGTAGCTGAAGGTTCGGTGGAGCGGGGCAAAGGCACCAAGGTCAATTTCGCAGTGACCGACACGATCGAGACCGTTCCCGTATCCTACGACGGCATCCTCCCAGACCTGTTCCGCGAAGGGCAAGGCGTGGTTACCGAGGGCAAACTCGACGCCAAAGGCCACTTTATTGCCGACACGGTACTTGCCAAGCACGATGAGAACTACATGCCTCCTGAAGTCGCCGCGGCGTTGAAGGAGAAGGGTGTTAAGCTCGGCCCCGGGGCCGAGCACCCAGGATCAAACAAATAGTCATAAAGGCCTTGTCATCCATGATTGTGGAATTCGGTCACTTTGCTCTGATCCTTGCTGTCGTAGTTGCGCTTTTTCAGACCGTGGTTCCATTCTGGGGCACGATGACGAAAGAGCCACGATTGATGGAGACCGCTAAGCCCGCGGCGATCCTTCAATTCGTGCTGCTCTGTCTCGCATTCGCAGCACTGACGTACGCCTACGTAGTATCCGATTTCTCGGTCGCCAACGTTGCCTCTAACTCTCATTCGACGAAGCCGTTGATCTATCGAATCTCAGGCGTATGGGGCAACCATGAAGGCTCTTTGCTTCTCTGGGTCTTGATCCTGGCTTTGTTCGGCAGCGCGGTCGCGGTTTTCGGCAACGAATTGCCGCAGAGCCTGAAAGCCAACGTTTTGTCCGTCCAGGCGTCGATCGCTCTGGCGTTTGGCATTTTCATGCTGGCGACCTCCAACCCGTTCCTGCGCCTTGAGAACCCTCCGCTGGACGGCCGCGGGCTAAACCCAATCCTGCAGGACCCCGCGCTGGCCTTCCACCCGCCATTTCTTTACGCCGGCTATGTTGGCTTCTCGATCGCATTTTCGTTCGCCATCGCCGCCCTGATCGAAGGGCGGATTAATGCGGCTTGGGCCCGATGGGTAAGGCCTTGGACGCTTGCGGCCTGGATGTGCCTGACCTTGGGCATCGCCATGGGCTCCTGGTGGGCCTACTACGAGTTAGGTTGG
>JAUWFF010000171.1 GCA_030607105.1 Filomicrobium sp. | reverse complement strand
GGCCCAGATCAGACCCGCTTCGACAGGCGTTGTGCCATTATCAATATCACTTCCATAAAGGCAGAGGCCTGCTTCCAGGCGCAGGCTGTCACGGGCCCCAAGACCAATTGGTTCGACGTCGGCGTCGGCGAGAAGTGCCTTGGCAATGGTGATGGCGGCGTCCTGGGGAATGCTGATTTCAAAGCCATCCTCTCCGGTGTAGCCGGAGCGAGATGCCGTGCACGGAACACCGCAGACCTCTAGCGGGCGGACGTCCATGAAGCGCATCCCGGTACACTGCGGCGCCAGCTTGCTCAGAGCGTCGGCGGCCTTCGGTCCCTGCAGCGCGATCAATGCGCGGTCGAGGCGCTCAATGCGAACCATATCCGCGAGGTTTGCTCTCAGGTGCTGTTCGTCGGAATCCTTTGTCGCGGCGTTGACAACGAGGAGAAACCGTCCGCCTAGGTTGGCGATCATGAGATCGTCGAGGATACCACCCGCTTCATTGGTGAAGAACGTGTAGCGCTGCCGTCCCTCGGGCAACAACTTCAGATCGGTTGGCAGCAGCGCCTCTAAGGCCAGCGCTGCGTCGCTGATGTTGCCCGTTGAGGACGTAATGGCCAGCTGGCCCATGTGCGAGACGTCGAACAGTCCGGCCGCTGCCCTGGTGTGCTGATGCTCCTTCAGGATACCTGGCGGAAACTGCACAGGCATCTCATAGCCGGCGAAACCGACCATGCGCCCACCGCGCGCGACATGCAGATCAAAAAGCGCTGTTTTGCTCAGCGGCACCGAAGCCGCGCCGGCGGTGTTGTCCGACATTGACCGGCATCTCCAACTCGACAGGGCGAATATACCTGATGCTTGGCGATGTCGAAGGGCCAAGTCAATGGCCCTGGCTTACGGTCTTTCGATTGAGAGGCGCAGAATTGGGCGGTGCGGCTCTGACCTGAAGTGCCGCCAGCGCCAGGGCATGCTCCAGCTTGCTGGTTTAGAGTGTGATCGTTTGAGGTGGAAGCACTGTGCTTCCGCCGAAAGCGTGAATCACACTTTAGGCCGTTAATGTTTTGGCGGTCCGCTCGATCGCGCGGTTCGCGCTGACCTGGTAGGGCTCCAATCTCATGATCCTCACAAGAGCCTGGGTGCGTGAGACGACGTCGAGTTTGCGGAATATCTCACGCATGTGTGCCTTGACGGTCGTTTCGCCGACCCCGAGTTCGTATGCGATCTGTTTGTTCAGCAGCCCTCTGCACACGTGGTGAAGAACTCGTGCCTGCTGGAATGTCAAGCGCTTCAGTGGGTTGAGCGTATCAATTGGCGAGGCCTCGTCCTCGGACTCGGACGCCGACTGCTTGGCTCGGACGACCTTCTCGCCGGCCATGATCTTGTCTATGGCGGCCTCCAATTCCTTGAGGCGCAGTGATTTCGAGAGGAAGCCGTTGGCGCCGACAAGAAAACAGTTCTCGATCGTTTCCTGGTGGGCGTAGGCGGAAACGACCAGGACCTTCAGCTGCGGGAAGTTTACCTTGAGGCCCAGCAACCCGCTGACGCCCTGGGTATCGGGCAGGCGCAAGTCGAGCAATACGAGGTCGAAGTCTCGATCCCGCTGGATGACGTCGCGCGCCGCCGAGATGGAGAAGACCTCCACAACCTCAGCGTCCGGGCGTATCTTGCGGACGACCGTTCCGAGTGCCTCGAGCATGAGCGGGTGGTCGTCGACCAACAGGATTTTCTTGGGCATCGCCCTTAGCCTCGCTTCCGCACCAGAATCCGCTGCGGCGGGTCCGGCCCGCCGTCGCCGTTTGGGCTATGATCGCCGAGCATCGGTTGCGCCCTCGTCTGGAAAACAGTAGCGTGACGAATTTTGCTGCAGCGCACAGTTGCACTTTATTGCGGTGCGCCAATTGGTCTGCGCGGACGCCTCTTGGCGGGGTAGCGTGGGGTAAAGCAAGAAAAAAGCCGGCGGAGGCCCTGCCCGCCGACTTGCTGGCTCATTCGGTCCAGCTCAGACCGGCAAGTCGCCGCCGGTCAAATTTCAGATCGTGAAGTCCTGATGGAAGGCGCGGGGGTTGAGCCGACGGCGTTGCTCAGTCTTCAAATTTGAAGGACACCCTCACCTTTGTGCGGTAGGCCGTCACCTTGCCGTCCTCAATCACGAGGTCCTGTTCGGTGACTTCGGCGACGCGCAAATTACGCACGGTTTCTGCCGCTCGATTGACAGCGGTTGTCGCAGCCTTTTCCCACGACTCCTTGCTAGTTCCGACCAATTCAATGATCTTGTAGACGCTCTCAGCCATGACGTTGTCCTCCTGTTCTTCTTTGTACTAGACGCCTAATAGACTGCGCCCGATGGAAGAACAGTGCAACGACCAAGATGCTACTCTCAGCCAGAGTGATGAGGTGAGGAGGAAACCGCCGACTTCGCAGGAACGCCGGCGGCATTCGATTCTATCCGCGCCGGCACGGCCGCGCAGACGTCTTGCAGATCCAGCGGCCTTTAGCCTGAGAGCAGCTGAGGCTCCTGCCAGTGGCATTCGAATAGCGGCCCCAGGCTTTGCCGTACTCCCAGGTGGTGAAACTTTCCCACTTGCGGATGGCGGCGGCCTTGGCGCCACGCTTAGACGGCCAGGGCGGACTCTCGCCATAATGCTGATGGCTTTTAAAGCAGGTCTTGCCGCCGACCTTAACTTTCGGCCAGAACTCGGCGTTCTCCTTAGCCTGTGCGGTCATGCTGGGGACAGCGAGAAGAAGACAAGCAACAATTGCTGCGATGAGAGCGCAGGACTTTGTCCTAATCATATGGGTCTCCAATACTTTTTCCCAAAACGATGCGTGTTGGCGTAGGTATCCAAGCTCATGATGTGCGCGGCAACCGCAACGATGTCGCAGGCCTTTGGTTAACGATGCGTGGGGATTCTGCAAAGCCGCAGTGAAGGCGGGCGTCGGCGCGTCGACGCAGTTGTACCAGGCGACCTAGGGTCGCGGTACGTGCGGGGGCCTTGGCAATGAGATAGCCAAAAACGCCGTGTGGCCGAGAACACTAATGCCTCGACCGACAAGCGGCCAGACAAACCAAATCGTGCCGGGGTTCGTCAGCATGTTGATGATGAAGGGCAGCAATCTCACCCCCGCGTAGACGGCAAGGTTCATAAGGAACGGTGTCTAGGCCGTTCGGCCCGAACCTGGGACGTTACGAAATCTGTTGGTCCCCAATCGCCGAGTGGTTATCGCCCTATAAAGCGATTAAACCGCTCTTTGATCGTGCCTCGACTTAGGCACAATTCTTCACGCGACCGCTACTTACACCCGAGGTGGCGACACGGGGATTGAACCGGCTCGACGGGCGGGGCGAGCTTCACAGCATGCCCATGGTCGCCTCATCTGGTTCGCCTTCGAAGTAGGTTTCGAGGGCGGCGACAAACAGCGCATTGTCGGAGGCAGCCTCCGCGAACAGCGTCATCGAAGAGCGGAACTTCATCCAATCAGGCCATCCGAAAATCTCTTCCGCAGAGCAGCCTTCGACGTCGAGGGTCAACCGCGTGCATTCGCGCAGCCGGAGTCCGAGGACGGGGTGCGCGAGATAGGCGGCGGCTTCATCAATCGACTTGATCGCGAAACGTTGCGCGGCGAGGCTGTGCCCGAGGCCGGCGACCTGCGGGAAGATGAACCACATCCAATGGCTTTGCTTGTGGCCGGCGCGGAGCTCGCCGCAAACATCGGCGTAAACCGGTTCCTGCGCATCGACGAAGCGCTGGAGATCAAAGGGGTCTGATGCGGCATCCGGCATGGCAGCTGTCGAACGCTGGGTTTGGCGGCGTGGAGCTGGCTGCAACACCAATTAGCATGCGGAGGGATGCGCGCGAAATCATTATGGCCGACGCGCCGACCGGCCGGCCTGCCGGGGCCAAGAATCATGCGCTGTGTTTCGAAATCTCCGAGATGAAGCTCATGATGTTCTTTTGATGGAACCTTCGTTGGCGGAGCCGCAATCGCTCCACTGCCAAGACGCTGTCTCCAAAGACCGCGGTGTTCGCTTGCGTGAGCACCTTATTGAACACCACGGCTTTTTCTAGGGTGCGGATGACCTTGTAGCGGGCTTTGGAGGCGACGCTCAGGTCCAAGCTCATGACCGGCTGATCGAGCGCCAAGATTTTAGCGCTGACCTTATACTTCTCGATACCGATGACATGGAGAGCGTTGTGATTGAGCGACCCTTTAAAGGCCTGCTTCAAGTGTCCGTTCGAGGCCTGTGGCATCAACAAGAAGTTGGCCACATTGCCGCCTGTTACGTCCGCGACAATCATCTACTGGTAGAAGGTTGAGTTTGGTTTGGCGGCAAGCGCGTGCTGTATGGAAGCTGTTATATTGTGAGAACTGGCGCCTGACGCGCAGCCCGCGAGCAACGCCAGCGTGGGTATCGCAAAAAACCGGTTCAATGACATCGTTCTCCCCGCGGACTCTCCTCCCCAAGAACTCGACAATTTCTGCCGTCTTCGGCGGATGAAATGAGCATCAGTGGCGTGCTGGTCCCGTTCGGAACGCTGCCAGACAGCATTCTTTCATGAAACGGATGATCC
>JAUWFF010000358.1 GCA_030607105.1 Filomicrobium sp. | reverse complement strand
GCAGCGTCTCGTCGTGGTAGGCCATTGCCGTGTCGGGATCCAGCCCAAGGGTGAACTGATCCTCCCAGCGGAACTCAAAGCGCGCCTTGGACAGGGCATCATCCCTCAGCTGCGCCGCCGGATGCCCCTTCGCTAGGTCCGCTGCATGCGCGGCGATTTTGTAAGTGATGACGCCGGTCTTGACGTCGTCCCGGTTGGGTAGGCCGAGGTGCTCCTTCGGCGTCACGTAGCAAAGCATGGCGCAGCCAAACCAGCCGATCATCGCCGCACCAATTCCAGAGGTGATATGGTCGTAGCCGGGTGCGATGTCCGTGGTCAGAGGGCCAAGCGTGTAGAATGGCGCTTCACCGCACTCAGCCAGCTGCTTGTCCATGTTGATTTTGATCTTGTGCATCGGCACGTGGCCGGGACCTTCGATCATCACCTGGCACCCTTTGTCCCAGGCGATCTTGGTGAGTTCGCCCAACGTCTCCAGTTCGGCGAATTGCGCCCGGTCGTTGGCATCCGCGATCGAGCCCGGACGCAGACCGTCACCCAAAGAGAACGATACGTCATAGGCGCGCATGATCTCGCAGATCTCTTCAAAGCGCTCGTATAGGAAGCTCTCTTTGTGATGGGCCAAACACCACTTGGCCATAATCGAGCCGCCGCGCGACACGATACCCGTGACCCGCTCGGCCGTTAGCGGCACATAAGCCAGCCGCACTCCGGCGTGGATTGTGAAATAGTCGACACCTTGCTCACACTGCTCAATCAGCGTGTCGCGATAAACCTCCCATGTGAGCTTGACGGGGTCGCCATCGCACTTTTCGAGCGCCTGATATATCGGTACCGTCCCGATCGGTACTGGCGAATTGCGCAGGATCCATTCGCGCGTGTTGTGGATGTTACGACCAGTCGACAGGTCCATCACGGTATCGCCGCCCCAGCGTGTCGCCCACACCATTTTTTCGACTTCCTCCTCCACCGAGGAAGTGACCGCGGAGTTACCGATGTTGGCGTTGATCTTGACCAGGAAGTTGCGGCCGATGGCCATCGGCTCCAGCTCGGGATGGTTGATGTTGGCAGGGATAATCGCCCTTCCGCAAGCCACTTCATCGCGCACGAATTCCGGCGTGATGAATGCAGGGATCGCGGCACCGAAGCTTTCACCGTCGCTGATCGCCTCTTCGGCCCGCTCCAGCATTTTCTGGCGTCCCAGGTTTTCCCGGTGCGCGACGTAGATCATCTCCTTAGTAATGACACCTGCCCTGGCGAATTCGAACTGGGTGACAGGATGTCCGTCAAGCCCGCGCAACGGAGCCCGCTTGTTGGGAAAGTCTCGGGCCAGCGCCTTACCGGAAACGTTGCCGTTATCCTCTGGCCTGATCTCGCGCCCCTTGTAGGCCTCGACGCCGCCGCGATCCTTGATCCAAGCTTCACGCAGCGCCGGCAGCCCCTTTTCGACATCGATGGACGCGTCCGCTTCCGAATAGGGCCCGGACGTATCGTAGACCTGAAACGTCGGTTGCTCTGGATCGGTCAAAGCGATCTGGCGCAGCGGCACACGAATATCGGGATGGCCTTCAGGCGAAGAATAAACCTTGCGCGAAGCCGCTAGCGGGCCGGTGGTCACTTCCGGTGTGCGGAGGTCTTTGTCGTGGTGGTTCATTCTTGCTGTACTCCCAAGCGGGTTATTGGGCCGCACCGGTGTAGGCCGGTCCAGCCGAGGATTGGTCCTAAAGGATGCCGTGGGCCTTGGCCGTGAGAAATGCTCCAAGTGCGAAATAAGCCGCCGCGGTGATGATCACCGCTGGATGATCGGGTTTGATCTTATTGACTATCGACTGGGCGAACTCCGGTGAGAAGATCCGCACAATGCCGCCCAGCACACTAAGCCAGCCGATCAGGGTGATGATAACCCGCCAGTCCGCGACCCATAGGTTGTGCCCCTGCACGATCGCCAAGCCGCTAACGAGCAAGGTCGCTCCCGCAAAGAAGATCAGCGGCCTATCCCTTGCGGCGGCATTTGCGAATTCCAAAAACGTATCCTGGCGCACCACCATGAAGGCGGCAATTGCCATGAACAGCGGCCCAATCAGCCCGGCGATGAATTGCGACGTCGTCATGATTCAGCCCCCTTCGCTCGTGCCGGTGAGGCCGAGCAGCAAAAGCAGCGCGCCGACAACAACAGCAAACGACATGAAGGCATTGATGAATTGCGGTTTCATAAGCTTGTCAGAAAGATCCAGTAGCGGCCCGGGGTAGGCCAGCAGTATCAAGCCCTCCAACGCGGCAACCCAGCCAATGAGGCTGATAAAACCCGCCAGCACATCAGACCAGTGGTTGTGCACGAGGATAATGACGACTCCGAGAGCGAAGGTAATGAGGCCGGCGAGAAACGCCAGGCCGGAGCTCTCTCGCAGGTCCTGGAGGATTGCACCCCAGCGGGAACGGTCAATCACTCCGCCTGCCCCCGCAGCCAGTAAGTAGGTACCAAAAGCCGTTGCAATGGAAAGTGTTAGGCTGTGTTCGGTGGTAATCATCGCGCTCCGTCCCTCCGCCGGCATGATCCGGATCAGGTCTGAAGGGTGCTTTGCCCGCTCTTAGGCAAATCTCAGCTGCGTGCGCGCAGCGCCCCTCGGAAGACCTCTAGGTTGGTATGCCAGCTTCGAAATTGCAAGGCCTTTAGTCGTCGCTAAGGGAAATGCAGAAGGTTCAAGCCCTTGCAGTACCGTTGATAATTTGCGACGGGGGTGGTCTTCGAAAAGAGCGACATTTACCTGACCCGCGCTAGATTTGGGTCTGGGAGGATAGGACCTATGATGCAATTCAGCGCGACGGCAGCGGTATTCACAGTGCTCTTGGTTCATGCTGTTCCGGCAACGGCAAGCAATTATTTTAACACGTGTACCACCGCAGACCCGCGCTTCGAGATCCA